>JAHFRR010000021.1 GCA_023266165.1 Thiotrichales bacterium | reverse complement strand
CTGGGGCGAGCGTTGCAACGCCTCAAACTGTTGAACAAGCGCACTTTTCTTTAAAATAACAACCCCCTCTCCCCTCGTACCACTCCCATTTTTCACCACCACAAGGCGACTCATCATTTTTGACTGAATCCCTCGGATTCTCTCTACCTCTGTTTTAGCCACTACACAGCGTTGAGGGTAAAAATGTGCTTCACTCAAATCCACTAACCTGGCTGCAAAAATCTTATCGTCCAGCAAGAGAGATACAGGGTTGAGCCCATCCAAAACAAGAATATCATGCGCGACAGGTACTGTGTGAAATCCCCCATATATCCCCCGATAAGCATTCAGCTGTGCGGGATCAAAAGTAGCTTTAGAAGGCCAGACAGCGCCATTTTTCAATTTCTCTTTAAAAATGATATTGTTAGAACTAGAGACGCCAGGATGGTTTCCAAGATAGTAATTTGAAAACCCCAGATCATGGAAAGCCTTTTGCAATCGCATCACAAGAGTGTCTTGAGGCAGTCTCAGATCATGACCTAAAAAGGCAGATTGTATCCCTCGACCAAATTCAAGAATCTTAATGCCCGCTTGGGTAAGCTTGAGATCCACACAGAGAAACAGCGCTTCCGCGCCATACCCCGCCATCGCTTTACGCTCTTGCTTCAGCCATATGATGGAAGCAGGATTTGTCGACAGCCAAGCATGAATGATCAGAAGCGCTTCAGCACGATCCCCTTTTTGAATTAAAAGCTCCGCCTGTTGATAGGCGGGCTTTTCATAGTCAGGAGCGATACGAGATGCGTTCTTAAACCCAATGAGTGCCTCATCCAATTTCCCTAATTTTTTAAGACACATCCCAACGCCAAATAAAGCTTCTTTAAACGAAGGATCGACGAGAAGGGCCTTGTGGTATTCCCCTAAGGCTTGTGCAAATTGATCCACCTTAAAAAACGCATTCCCTTGCTCTTTGTGTTTGGTTGCAATTGTATGTGCCATAGTGACGACTCCAAGGGTTTAGAAAAATTAACTCATCCCGATGCTCTCGAGAAAGACCTGTTGTGCTGTGGAAAGAGAGGTTGTGCTTGCGATAAATGCATTAAGAATGTCTTCTTTCTGCTCTTGCAAAGTATCGTAAGCTGCAGCAAAAGTTTCCAGCTGGCGGTGTCTTTCAACGGGGGCTAATGGGGTAATTGGCATAAAACCGCCTCCTCAAATTGAGTGAAGCGCTTCTTTTTCGCAACCGGCTCACATTCCTCGTATTCGCTATCTGATGAGTCAGGGCTGCTTGTGTCGCTCTCGTGATATCCCTGCCACACCGTTGCAACAGGCGGCATAGAGCGCGCACGCTCATTGTTAGCATTCATAAATTCCGGTGCAAACTCTCTTACACAGCGCTGATCCAGCGCGTGTGTTTTCATTCGCTCAGTAACACTGTTTCTTTGCACCTCCGTCAAGGTAAGTCGTCCGAATATCTCTCTCACAAGTCCAGGCGCTGTAAGGAGTATTCCTAAACGCCTTTCAGACAGCATGTCTTGGATCAGTCGATCCGTCTGTAGTGTGGTTAAGGCAAACAGTGACAGTGAACTAACCGCAATGCTGTATTCTAAATCCATGAGCTGAGCCAATTGATCTAGAGGGCCATTCACCAAGGTATCCCGCTCTGTCTCTGTGGGTTTGCAGTGTGAGAGCAGTTGATAAATATGGGCTTTATCATGGAGCCAAGACAAATAGGATGATGTCGATAAAACGATAGCAGGCGCTTTGATCGCTTGCTTCTGATCATCAGATAACATCTCCGCTGATAACCCTCTGATCGCGTACTGTTTTATCTGCTGACTGAGTCGAGTATTCTTGATCAACGATACAAACTCATCAACCCATTCTTGCCTCCGCTCTGCACTCAGCGGTATCCATTGAACCAACTGAAGAATATATTGATTATACAAATCTTTCTGCTGCCCTAGGTACCAGTCTCCTATTTTTTGCTGTGCGATGGGGTGTAATTTTGGAATGAGCACGTGTAAGAAATTCAGTAAACATTGTTTTTGAACCCTGTCATAGGTTTTAGAAATCATCAATGGCAGCACATGCTCTAACAGCGCTTGTTGTCGGTTTTGAGGAAATGAAATCAACTGAACCAGCGTAAATACGTGCTCATTGTGGTGACGAGCAGGGTTTAACTGCAAAAATTGTGTAAAAATAGCCTGCTGTACATCAGACTGGGTGATGGTACCCTTGAGATAGGCAAAGGCTTGTGCTCTTTGAGCATCTTCATAAGATGAACTAAACACAATTTCAATCAATGATCCGGTCAAGCGTTCTTTTTGAGAGTGCTTCAACTGTAAAACAGAAATCAATGAAAATGCCTCTTTCCAAACGCTCGCTTTTTTTAATAAAGGCAATGCTGCTGTGAACACACGAGGTATCCAGTGAGGCTCTAGACTGAAAGTCAATGCGCTCAATGATGCTCGGCAAAGGCTTTGAGAGTGCTTAGTACGCAGATCATCCCACAAGGCTTTTACAAAGATGTCGACCGCTCTTTCACGTTCTCTTGCCGAAAAAAATGACATTTGCCGTGCTAACACCTGCATCAACTCCAACTGCTCTTCAGGTGTGTAGGACTCTCTTTCTTTCTTTTGACAGGCACACAATAACATCTCGTGATAGCCCTCACGTGTGACTGCTGTTCTTTTTTCAGAGATTTTGCAAATCGTATCATATCCCACACCAAAGATGTCTCTTTCGTGTTTTTGAATGCTGGTGAGAAAGGCATTTATACCCTTTAGCTTAACAAGCTCATGGAGGGTTGGACTTTTAACATGAAAAACCATGTCAAGAGGCATTGCAGATTTTTGCAATAAGTATAGACACAAGTCACTGCCATTTTTTATTTTTAAACGCTCATACCCGCCTGCTTGCCTTACCTGCATAAAGATGGCATTGATCGCATCAACGTTTAAGCTGTAAAGATGAATGGTATGCGTGGGTCGACCCTGGTTTTGCAATAAGCTGGCATCAATCCCATTGCCTGCGAGTCCACCTCGATAGGTTTCTAAGGCCATATGCTCTATATCATGGCCTTCTCTAGGTTCCCACATATAGAAACTTACGCGATGAGAAACATCGATGATGATGGGGAATGGCTGAGGGGCACTGATAACATGGCTTTGTCGTATGAGGGGTGGCGAGCTGAAGGTATACACAAAAAGGCTCCAAGGCATCAAAAAGATAAAAGATAAAAGACAAAAAATAAAAAACAGGCAAGAGGTTTTTAACGTATGCCCAGCAATATATCCTCTACTTTAACGTAACGCAAGAAGAGCCATTCATCTGTCAACCCAAAGTAGAAATGTCCGCTTGTAACAGGCAAATGATTTGCAGTTTTGTTGTTTTGAGATTTACTCAACAGGCGCAAGGAGAGGCTTATTGTTTTGAGGCGTTTTTGCGAATCTTAGTTGAGTATGTGCGAATGCAGACGAATGGTTGTCAAGGCTGCGTAGCACCCGCAGGGGGAGCCTTGATAAGCGTGAGACTGCTACCCTATTGAAGGGATTGACAACGTCAATTCCTGCCATACAGACTGAAACTGAGCTTCAAAGCCAGGCTTAACGGTAAAAGCGTAGATGATGCAAAGCATAAAAACTCCTTAAAACTCCCGAGACTCTCTACTTCAATACGATGAGCACAGCAAAAAAATAAACCATTAAGCCAAAGAAAAAGCTCGGCAGAATTTTTTGCGTTCGCACGACCCAAACAAATCCTACAATCAATAGCCCAAGCCTCAAAACCTCTAATCCAGAAATATGCGCTGCTAAAGCGAGAAACCCCTGCGCATGAAAGGCTGTATCGTAAATAATAACACCCAACATAGCTTGTGTACTGTAACTTAAAAATCGATAAAATGATCCTTGCTGGTGATTGAGTGCTCGGCTATTTTTGATAAAAAATGGAAGCAAGCGAAAAAGAAAAGCCGTACCTGCTGAAAATAAAATTAAGCCCCATATAACACTCATGCTGCACGTCCTTTTTTTATTTGGTTTTCAAATAAAACAGCTGAATCGCCTACAATAAAGGGAACAAACAACAAGGTGTAGTCATGAAAAATATAAATCAAGAAAGGGGTGAGAAGAAATCCGCCCCAATAGCTCAATACATATAGGTAATCTGGCCAATGCTTTGCAGCAAGTGCGGTAAACTGCAAAGGCAATACAATATCCATCATGGCATATAAGAGGGGCGATTTTAGTTTCGCGCTGAGGAGAAACCCGATGATCGTGCAGACAATGGAGATCACGTAAATTGGAGTTCCAAGGCTTAAAAAATACAAAAATGGATTGCGCTTATTTTTTTTAAATCGAATCACGCATCCCGTAAAAATAGAGGGGACAATGAGGATCAGTGCTGGGATCAATTTTTTAATTTTCACCTCTTTAAAGTATGGCACTAACGTAGATGACATCAAGAGAAAGCGTGCATTCATCGCTAAAATAACGGGAATCAAAACTAAAACATTTTGCGTACCTTTCAATAGCAGAAACTGCAAAGGAGTCGAGAATATCAAAAGCGTCATTGCCAGCACCTGTGCCAGCGAAAACGATTGCGTAAAACCCAAAATTCCAATGGACAAATATAAAAAAATAAAACCTACGCCAAATGCGACAGAGTCGCTCAATCCTTCCTTGATATCTTGAGACATAGAACGTTCTCCAGTAGGTCAGCCTTCAGGATACTCAAAAATCACGCGCAGTGCAAATACTCTCGTCGAGGGGGTCAGAGCCCTCTCACCCCTTCGGAAAAACCCCTATCGCGCTTTTGAAAAACGGGGCGTTTTTGGGGAACGGGCGCTCGCCGTGATTCATGGCGTGCCCCACAGGGTCAAGCATCAGCAGATCTTCGGTAGGCAAGATGTCTTCTGAGCGCTCAGGGCTTGGATGAAAGCACTTAAACGTCACAGACTCAACCAAAGCGTGTAACGCTGCGCTTTCCAGGTTGAGCTCTGATTTTTCAAGTTCTGCCAAATGCTTTTTCAAAGCATACGCAATATCATCCAACTCCATGATAAAGCTGGGGCCCCCAATTTCTTTGCGGACAATCTCAAAAGGCGGGAATTCCATGGAGCAATACACAGGCGCACGATCAAAATAATCCGTGTTCAAAAACAAAGGATAATAGTCCTTGAGCTCATAAATATCTCGATAGACCCGCTCTAACAGGGTTTTCGGGAAGAAGGCATCTGAATCTGAGAAGCGATATCCAGGAACCGCTCCAGTTGCCATCGCAAACACCTGTTGGATCGCCTGCATCACAATAGGGTTCTTCTTCACATTCAATCGCGCCTGAATGCCTGCAAATATGAGATTCCAGGTGAAGCTGTTCGTCCAAAAGGCCTGCATACGAGCCTCAGACTCTAGGCAATAGATTTTAAATCCACGGCACGCCACATCCTGTAAATGCTGAATCCAACGTTTGTTAAAGAATAAAACCTCCATACGCCACGTGCTTTTCGCCTTCGCTGCAATCTCACGAAAGACCAGCCACTGGTCTTGCAAAGATTGTGGCACATCAGATTCTAGCCCAAACTCTCGCTTGAGTTTTGCATGGTTCACACTGTCTGTGATTTTGGGCACAATCACCACGCTACGCGCCCCTGCCGTCATATCCCATACGGAAATGGGTCTTTCAGAAGAAGAGAGAGGAATCTCTGCCTGCAACAAGCGAGGTGAAAATCCAAAGACCGCACCTGGTTTTAACAGTGTGGCAGAAAAGACGGTTTCATTGAGCTCGACAAATAATTCAGACATGTGCGTCAACTGGATTCCCGCGGGGTTGGAGTTGAGGTTATAATCCAAATCCTCTCGAATCTCTTGAGGCACACGTGGATCTGTCAAGGCTGTCATGCGGCCATTGTAAGGAAAGTAAAACGCGCCCTTTCTTAAGATTTTGGCGCCGTAAGGGTAACTCACTTTATAAAAATAAAACTCCTGTGAAGGCGAGAGCTCATCAAGGATGGCCACCAGTGCAGGATTCAACTCCAGGAGCTGATCTCGCACGTCATTCCAATACACTTTCTCCATGGCCTCGAAACCTCTCGATGAATTGCTTTTTTTCTCAGTTCTTGTATCATACTTTGTATTATAGCTTGTATCATAGCATTTAAGTCAAACGAGAATCGAGAGGAATACACATGAATGCGCTGCCCATCCCCATGGATATGCTTGTTGATATGCCTGCCGACAGGGCATCTGATGCCACATTGCCTATACTCGCCGCAGGAGCTCCTGCTCAAAGCATAGAGGCGTATATTCGCTTTGCGCACACCGTCCCCATGCTCACAGAAACAGAAGAGCATGACCTTGCGGTGCAGCTGCGTGATACAGGGGATCGCGATGCCGCTCAAAAGCTGATTTTATCTCATCTGCGTTTTGTGATTAAAATCGCACGCAGCCTGTCAGGTTATGGTCTTGCAATGGCTGATTTAATCCAGGAAGGCAATATTGGCTTGATGAAAGCGGTTAAACGCTTTGACCCCAATCTCGGCGTACGCTTGGTGACATTTGCGGTACATTGGATCAAATCTGAAATGCACGATTTCATTATCAAAAACTGGCGTATCGTGAAAGTGGCCACAACCAAGGCTCAGCGCAAGCTGTTCTTCAATTTACGCAGCAGTAAAACACGTCTCGGCTGGTTTTCTCATGAAGAAATCCAAGAAGTGGCTCATGAGTTACGCGTCAAACCTGAAGAAGTTCTGGAAATGGAAGCCCGCATGAATGCTCACGATGCCGCCTTTGATGCCCCGATAGAAGAGGGAGATGACGCCCCGCATTTTGCCCCCGAGCACACGTTGATCTCTCAGCTCCCTGAACCCGAAGCGGTGATTGAAGCAAGAGAAGAAGCGCAACGCGACCATCAGCTACAAGCCGCGCTGGGTAAGCTCACGCCTCGAGACTCTGATATCATTCAATCTCGTTGGTTACGCGAACCTAAAGCCACCCTGCATGATATGGCTGCCAAATATCAGATCTCTGCCGAACGTGTTCGTCAAATTGAAACGCAAGTATTGAAACGCCTGCGGGGCGAAATGGCGCAGTACGCTTAAAACGGTAGGTTATCGCACCCTATCCTTGAGTCTACCCATTGACAATCACCATCGAGCGTAGCATGGAAGGCATGCTCATGGATGCCATCGGGCAATTGCCGCCTTGCAAAAACTTCATCGTACCATTTTGATTGGTAGGTTGCCCATTGATAAAAAACAGCGCACTGCTGCCCACCATGGCATTGCCCGTGCCTGAAGTCACCCCTCCCACATTAGGGCCCATCGGAACACTGGTTGTGGTGGCGAAAGGAGTCCCGACGGTATCGATCGATGAGCATTCCATATAAACGGCTGACAGCCCTGATTTCATAGGCTGGAAGCCATATGCCACAGCGCTCACCACGCTGTTGCCTAAATAAATGGGATGCATCCCTTGATAGAGTCCCGATCGCCAAATGTTTTGCAGTCCTGGCATCATGCCCTCACATCTTCACATCATTACAAAGTTAAAAGTTAGGTGTTCATCAAGATCTTATCCGCACTCAAGGCGATCTGTGTGGCATGCGTCACGGCCATCTCGGAGGTATGATAGGCAATACCCTTCACATGTTGAGACAGGCTCTCTGTATGCAACGTCACGCGATCGGCCTGATAAAACAAATGGGGTGCCGTACATCGCAATCTCTGGCTGGCTTCAATCTGAATGATATCTCCTTGAATGCAGGTGTTTTCAGGAAGCTGCAGGTGGTGTTGATCATTGCGAGAGCTTAAAATCCCCATGATAAACCAGCGCCCTTCATCTTCTAAGATCTCAATTTCATCCCCCAATTGAGGCTGTAGCAAGCAAGATAGGGCAACCTCCGCTTGCTGAACGTCCCCGTTTCGAGCACGCACTCGAACGCCTGCCTCTCCCAACGCAATCACATGCCCTACCCATCGCACCGCAGGATGCCTTAAAGCCTCGATCGGGGGATTTCTGATTTCAAGCCTATGGACTGAATTCATATTTTTCTCCTTTTTTTATTTTTTAATTTTTTGAAAGACTGAAGCATTATTTAAAAAGAGACGCTCCAAAATTTACCTCCTCCCGCGAGCTCTCTGGAAATTGACATTGGATAAACTCACACGCGCCAAATTGCGTGCCGCGCCACTGCATCTTTCTGAATACCACCTCTTCAAATCGTGTATGATGCACCGTTTGCGCCTCAAACAGGTGAGGGAAAGCTGAGATATTCTTAAATTGACACTGTAACCAAGCGCCATCTATCCAGTGAGTGTGTTGAGGTAAAGTCATTGCGTCAAAGTCATAGCCCTCGATACGACAGCAAACCATCTGGGAAGGGGCATCCAGCAAAGCCCACGGGCCTTTTCCAGCAATCCCTACCCTTTCCCATACGCTTTGTAAAAAATGCGTGTCCTGCCAAAACGGATCTTTCATATTCACACCGCGCCAGAGTGTCTCACTCAGCTGGGTTTTCATAAAACGCGTCCCGTCTAAAAGACATTGCATCAAGCTGCCCTTCATCAAAAAGCAGCGCTCAAAGCAAGATCCTCGCCACTCACACTGGTGTATGTGCATATTTTCAAACAGACAATTTTCAAATCGGCAGTGAAGAAATTGACTCTGTTTCCAGTGCAGGTTTTTCCAGTGTTGATTTTTGAACTCACAACGCTCAAAGCATTGGCCTGAAAAATCCATATTTTCTATGGTTTCTATGGGCTCGGGGCCAAAAGTTTTGTCACACCAAATCATTGTCATGTTGTGCTCTCAAAAAATTCGTATAAATCCCATGAACACCTTGGATTTTAAGCCCTGTCAGCCTGATATTTTTGGCCAAAACTCCAGAGACATCCCCTCCGCTCCAACAGCCCTGATCAAAGTGCGTATGCAAAATGGTTGCTCCAGACCAGGTATTTTCTTCAAATTCACAGCGTTCAAACAAACAGTGCCCAAAGAGGCTCTCGAGCCAATGTGTTTGCTGGGTTTTCAACTCTGTAAACTTTGATTTAAAAAACCTGGCCTGCTGAAAGCCACCGCCTACGAACACACAGGTCTCTATCGACACCCCATACCCACGCACAGCCCCCGTCCACAAACACTGCTGCCACTGGTTATGGGAAAACACACTGTCGCGAACCGATCCGCCTTGCACCGTGACGCCCTGCCAGCGCCCCTGCTCACACAGGCTTTTTTGGATCTTACACTTGAAAAAACTTCCGCCTTCAAACACCCCCTCTGTCCATCTCTGATCTTGCCAACTGCTTTCTTTCCAAAGGTTATGTAAGCTCTGACAGCGCGTCCAAGTACAAGAAGACCATGCGCCTTGATCCATGCGGACGGCTTGAAATATACAGTCATCAAATCGACAATCCCTAAAACACACCTGGTTCATCACGTTTGATGCAAAGCGGCACCGGATAAAAGTACACGATTTAAAATTTGTTTTTAAAAAGGTAGCGCCTTCAAAATTGACGGAATCCGCATAGATACCCTCCCCATAGGCATATTCAAACAGGCTATCCTGAAGGTGCGTGCCTCGAAAATGTAGGTCTTCCAGGGTAGACTTTGAAAACTCAGCGCCTGTCAAATTGACTTCTCCAAAAAACAATCCTGAAAGCTTTTGATGTGAGAAACTCATGAAGCCTCCACCCGTAAAGCTTTGGAGTCCAAAAAATGTCGCGCACGATCTGGCCCTGTACGATCTTCCAGGATTTTTTGTAGTTGTTCTTGAGACTTCTGCGCATCCCGCTCTTTATGATCGAGCACCCACATCACGGCTTTGATCTCAGGGGCATGCAGCCGTTTGATCTCCAGTTGCCCTTGAAAGCCAAACAAGGCCATCGAATCTTCTGGAAACGCCCAGTGGTGTGAAAAAGCCAGAGGCACTTCCTGTAAATGCCCTGGCTGTGAAAACTGTTTGTGTGTGTTTTGTTTTAAAACCAGCATTCTCAAGACTTGATCGTGATCCGGAAGAGTGTCTAGGGCATGTGGTGTGATCGTACCCTCCCGATATACCCCAGATGGCACCTGAGTAAGTGAGCGCCCTCCTAACTCAGAGATCGCATGGGGCAAAAAAAGATTTTCCTTCAAAAATTTTTCATGCCGTAGATGCAGCGCAACTGCATACACCCCAAGGCACTGCCACATCAACTGATCCCCTTCTTGAACGATCTCTCGTTGCCAATAAATTTCGTCCGGTTTTATAATTTGCAATTTGATCTTAACCAAGTCAAATAGAACTTAAAAAGAACTATATCGTATTTTTTAAACTCACACAAGCACCCAGAGCAATTTTCTCTCATTCATGATATCCTGTCGCCATCAGTGTTCCCTGACAGGAATGGAGTGCCTCATGCCACACACCAAAAACACCTACTACGATGCATGCCTCATTGGGCTGATCAGCGCGCTGATGTTTGGCCTCTTTCTCGGAACCCGAGCGCTGAACATCCCCGATGAAGGACGTTACCCCAGCGTCGCCCTCCAAATGCTGCAGAGCCATCAATGGTTGATCCCGCGCATCAATGGCGTGCCCTTCTTAGATAAACCCATCTTGTATTACTGGCTGGAAGCCCTGAGCATCCATTGGTTTGGTTTGAATAACTGGGCCATTCGACTGCCTCAAGCCCTGTTTGGCGTGATAGGATGCGTGGCTGTATTTCTCTTTGGAAACCACTACAGCTCCCGCAAAACAGGCTATCTGGCTGCGCTCCTCCTGATGATCTCCCCGCTTTACTATTTTTCAACGCGCTATGCCAACATGGATCTGGAAGTCGCTATCTGGATCACACTGACGCTCATGGCGCTTTTTCCTGTTTTAAACCCTCACACTCCGTTAACACGCGCTCAAACGCTGCATCGTCTGATCTGGGCAGGCGTATTCTCAGGGCTGGGCTTTCTCACCAAAGGCATGATCGGCGCGGTGTTGCCAGGCCTAGTTGCCCTGGTTTTCTTGGGGACGATGGGGCGCTTTCACACACTCAAGACCCTTCCCCTCTATTACCCTATTCTGGTTTTTGGGATCATCACATTGCCTTGGATCTATCTGATCAGCCATGCCATGCCGCATTTTTTATATTATTTTTTTGTGTATCAACAGTTTTATCGCTATCTGGGATCAGGCTTTAACAATGCCATGCCCTTCTATTTTTATCTCGGTATCTTGCTGCTCGCCTTTATTCCCTGGAGTTTACTCTTATTGGGCAAGCTTAAGCATCTCCCTCGACTCTACACACAACGCCACACCCAGCCATTTTTATGGTATCTGGTCGTGTGGATCGCGGTCATCACGTTCTTTTTCTCGATTCCTCACTCGAAAATCATAGGTTATATCCTCCCTGTCACACCCGCCCTGGCACTGTTGATAGCCCTGGGCATCGTGACCTTCACAAGACAATGGCGCATCTGGGTGGGGATAGGGATGGCTTTGGTATGCATCAGCAGCAATTTGTTGATCTCCAGGTTTCATCTCCCCTCCAGCCAACCCATCAAAACACTGGTTCAGGCTGTGATCACGCCAGAGACACGGGTCATCACCGATGGCCTGTATGATGAAGACCTACCGATTTTACTGAACCGGCCCATTGATATAGCCTATGACTGGAACAACCCCCACATCATGCAGGAGGACAACTGGGCACGAGATTTTTATCTCGGAGCACGCAATGCCAAAACCCCTCCCAGCCATTTGATCCTCCCCTCCAAGATCCCCTTGTTTTGGAAAACACACCCCTCTGTGATCCTCATTACCTATCCCTCCAACATCCCTGAGCTTGAGCGCACCCTCTTGCCCCATCCCGTACTTTTGGGTATCGTGAACCAACAAGCCGTCTTAATACGAGCGCCCCATGGACGTTAAAACTAAAATTTTGATCCTGGGCCCTTCTTGGGTGGGCGATATGGTGATGTCCCAGTCGCTCTACCGTTTATTGAAAAACAACGCCCCTGATGTCACGATAGATGTCCTAGCACCTCTTTGGTGCTTGGATCTGGTCAAGCGAATGCCTGAAGTGCGCAAAGGCATTGCCCTCCCCATTTTACATGGCACATGGGATTTTAAAACGCGTTATCGACTGGCGAAAACCTTGCGTCAAGAACAGTATGACCAAGCGATCGTGCTGCCCAATTCCTGGAAGTCTGCCTTGATTCCCTGGCTTGCCAGAATCCCTCTTCGCACAGGCTGGCGCGGGGAGTTTCGATATGGGTTGCTGAATGATATCCGAATTTTAGATAAAGCGGCATATCCCCTGATGGTACAGCGCTTTATGGCCTTGGGCTTACACCCCAAGCAAGAGCTACCCACCCCGTGCAATCCCTCTCTTTTGACAAACCCGACATCGGTGCAAGCAAGCCTTACCCAATGCGCACTCAGCGCGCCCACACAGCCTATCTTAGCCTTAGCGCCAGGTGCTGCTTTTGGAGATGCCAAACGCTGGCCTGCAGACTCCTTTGCAGAAGTGGCTAGAACCTTGCAAGATCAAGGCTGGCAGGTCTGGATTTTTGGATCCCGCGATGATGAGCCCATCCTGCAGCAGATCCATCGCATGACCGGCAGTCAGGCGCTCTGCTTTGGGCAGACCATCGCTCTAGATACCAAGATTGACTTGCTGTCGCTGGCGACTGTGATTGTGAGCAATGACTCAGGCTTGTTGCATATCGGCGCAGCCCTCAACGTCCCCACCCTCGGCATCTATGGCTCGACCACCCCCCACTTCACCCCACCCTTAGGCGATCACACAGGGGTGCTAGAAGTCTCCTCTCTGGCCTGCCGCCCGTGCTTTCAACGCAACTGCCCTCTCAAAGGCGATGACCATCTGGCCTGCCTCAAGCTGATTTCACCCCAACAGGTTTTGACTTGGATCAACACGCATGCGCATCTTAATCATTAAAACTTCTTCCCTAGGCGATGTTATCCATACCCTCCCCGCGCTCATGGACGCCAAGCGCGCATACCCCAACGCCCAGTTTGATTGGCTGATTGAGGAAAGCTTTGCAGAGATCCCTTTAAGCCATCCTGCCATTCATCAAGTGCACACCCTCACCTGGCGTACTTGGGTCAAAGCACGACAGATTACTGCTATTTTCAAGTTCTTTGCCCAGTTGAGAAAACTCCCTCGATATGATCTGATCATCGATGCCCAGGGATTGCTGAAAAGCGCGCTGATGGCCCGCTGCGTCTCGGGTGTCCGGCATGGATTAGATCGACAGAGTTTGCGAGAGCCTCTCGCGCGTTTTTTTTATCAGGTTCAGCACTCCGCCCCTAAAAATCAACATGCTGTCGAACGCACGCGTCAATTGTTTGCCAGAGCTCTGAATTACCCTTACCATGCTCACACGCCTGTGGAGTATGGATACTCTGAACGCCTTGATTGACAAGGCTTATCTTCTCCCCTTGTGCTACGACATCCATACATCTTTCTAACCTATTGAATTGGCAAGGCTTTCTTATTCCCTCCTCCCTTGCGGAGGAGGGAATAAGAACGAATGTCATTCCCGCCTTCGCGGGAATGACAGCAATGTAAATTTTGCAAGTACCTCGTGAGAGATATAATTTTAAAATAAAAAACTTCAAAAAATTCATTGATAAAACCCATATCCAGCGCTATAATTTTTATGAGAGCCCTATGAATCCTGGATCCTGACGCCTGCGCTGCTGTGTCAGGACGACGCAGGACAGGCCTCACCCATCCAACATTCCAGCAAGATCCATGGATGCCCTCACTCATTAACTCATTAAACAGAAGGAGACGCATGTCAAACCACTGCCAACAGATCAAGAGAAATCTGGTCTTCCTGGTCAACACCACCTGGGACAGCAAGCACTGGCCTGCGCTCTATTGGCGCGAGTTGACGGTCAAAGCCATCCACGCAGGTTATACGGTACACTTCACCAGTGGAAGTTTTTCAGAATGGCAGCGCATCCAGAAAATTACGCAGGGGCTCTCTCGGGTGATCTGTTACCCCAGACAATCGATTCTTGCTGTGAAAGCCTTGCTAGAGCAGGCGCTGGCGGTTGTGACTGTCGATACCGGCTTTGGACATCTTGCCGCGGCATTGAATATTCCGGTGATTGCTCTCTTTGGCGCGACAGATCCTCACAAGTCCAGACCTTATAGCCCAAAAACTCAGGTGATTCAGGTGGATCTGGCGGCTTATCCGTGCTCGCCCTGTCTAAACCAACATTGCACGCATCCCAACAGACATCAGGCTTTAACGCCCCCGTGTTATCAGTCTTGCACGCCACAGCGCGTGTGGGAGGCCCTTACCGCTTCGATTTCTTCTTCTCTTCCGATGGAAAGCGCACAATCTTGAGCTTCGGCTTCTCTTTACTCTTTTTCTTGCCCTCTTCAGGATCTTCTTCTGAAACCTCATGATCATCTAAATCCAGCGGTTCACCATCGGGGCCTCGCTCAATCAACTCATCGTAGACGTAGATGGGCCCTGAGATAGGCTTATCGCCTGAGTAGATGACGATAGGCTTCGATTCAATCGACAGCCCTGGCTTAATGTATTCACCCTCATCAGGGCTCTCAAGAGAGACCTGCGGGATCTCTGTGGGTTCAACGCGAATCTTCAGGCCTTCTTTAGGATCTGCCGTCACATAGACTTTACCGCCATGCGCCAATTCACCAAACAGCAGCGCTTCTGCCAAGGGCTTTTTCAAATGCTCTTGGATAACCCGTGCCATCGGACGTGCGCCCATGCGACGATCATAGCCCTTAAAGGCCAACCAATCTCGCGCCAGCTGATCGACCTCCATAATCACATCTTTCTCATCCAGCTGCCCTTGCAGCTGAGTCAAGAACTTATCGACAACATTTTTGACATCGCTTTCAGCTAAGCTATTGAACTGGATAATCCCATCAAGACGATTGCGAAACTCAGGCGTAAAAGCCGTTTTGATCGCCTCCATGCCATCACTCTTATTGTCTTGTTCCATAAACCCTATGGAGTTACGCCCCATCTCAAAGGCCCCTGCATTACTGGTCATGATCAAAATCACATGCCTGAAATTGGCTTTACGCCCATTGCTGTCTGTGAGTGTTCCATTGTCCATGACTTGCAAGAGCAAGTTAAAGATATCCGAATGGGCCTTTTCCATTTCATCCAGTAATAGCACGGCATAGGGCTGTTTGCTGATGGCTTCTGTCAACAATCCGCCTTCTCGATACCCCACATATCCAGGGGGCGCACCAATCAAACGTGAGACTGAATGGCTCTCCATATACTCCGACATATCAAACCTTAACAGCTCAATGCCTAGCAATTTGCTCATCTGCAGAGCCACTTCCGTTTTACCCACACCGGTGGGGCCTGTAAACAAGAATGATCCCCAGGGTTTGTGAGGGTCACGCAGACCTGCACGTGCCAGCTTAATCGTTGAAACCAGCGCGGTGATTGCTTTATCTTGTCCATAGACCAACAACTTCATATTGCGCTCTAGATTTTGCAAAGCCTCTTTATCAGAGATCGTCACACGGGTTGGTGGAATACGCGCGATCTTAGCAACCGCCGCTTCAATATCTTGTACCTGCACGGTTTTGCTGCCAAAGAGCCTCAAGTGATAGGCTGAACCCACCTCATCAATCACATCCACAGCTTTATCTGGCAAGAACCGATCTGGAATAAATCTCGAAGACAGGTCGATCGCTGCGCGCAACACTTCATCTGAATACTGTACCCCATGGTGTTTTTCAAATTGTGGACGCAAGCCTTGTAAAATCTTGAAGGCCTGCTCAAGGGAAGGCTCAGGCACATCGATCTTTTGAAAGCGCCTGGCCATCGGCGCATCGCGCTCAAACGTGCTGCGATATTCCTGATGGGTGGTTGAACCAATACAGCGGATTTCCCCCGAGGCCAACATGGGCTTTAACATCTCCGCGGCATCCGATGCTGTACCGGAGGCGCTTCCTGCACCAATGACGTTATGGATCTCATCGATAAACAAAATGGCATCTTTATTTGCTTTCAGCTCGCGTAAAATGCCATGCAGGCGCTTTTCAAAATCGCCTCGATATTTCGTCCCTGCAACCAATCCCCCCACATCCAGGGAATAAATCTGGGCATCCATCAAGACCCCTGGGATCTTGCATTCAAAAATGCGTTTCGCCAAGCCCTCCACAATCGCTGTTTTACCCACACCAGACTCCCCTACCAACAGGGGATTGTTCTTACGGCGACGGCAGAGCACCTGGATCATACGGTTGATTTCGTCCTCACGACCAATCAAAGGATCAATCAGGCCTGCCCCTGCTTTGTCATTTAAGTTTTCTGTATAGCGTTCCAAAGGGGTGAGCTCAACATAGCGATCACTCTCGCCCTCACCCTCATCGTCGTCATCTTCCTCTTCGCTTTCTTTCCCATTGGGGTCGACTTTACCATCCTTCCCCAAGCCATCTCCCGCATCTTTTGACAGACCATGGGCAATAAAATTCACAACATCTAATCGCGTCACGCCCTGCTCTCGTAAAAAAAACACGGCCTGACTTTCTTGCTCACTGAAAATAGCAACCAATACGTTAGAGCCCAGCACTTCTGGCTTCCCCGCAGATTGCACATGAAAGACCGCGCGCTGCAACACCCGCTGAAACCCCAATGTCGGGCTGACCTCAAACGTCCCTCTGTCCTCCTGGTCTTCATCCACATTGTCTTCTAAATAATGCATCAGCATCTCACGCAGCGCATCCATATTGGCATGGCAAGCAATCAATACTTCCAATGCTGAACGATTGTCTAAAAGCCCCAGCAACAAATGCTCTACGGTCAAACTG
>JAHFRR010000020.1:7226-16815 GCA_023266165.1 Thiotrichales bacterium | reverse complement strand
CCCACTAATGCCCACCTGGCGCGTTGGCTGTAAGCTTTAATCATATTTTTTTCTTGCCGATCTGAGACGAGATACGGGCGTTGTCCCGCATTGAGTTGTGAGACGCTGTGGAGTGGGATTTTAGGCGCGAGACCTGTGAGCACCTGAGGGTCTAATCCCAGCTGCGCCAACTCATCGATCGAGTGATGGGTTTGAAACATGCCGACGGCAAAAAGAGGCGCATCAGGTGATAAGAATCGCTGCGTGTAGCGTTCAGTTTCTTGGGCATTGTAGAACGTCTCAGCATATTGGGTATTGATCTCTGCCAAATGAGGCAGCACCAGGCATTCCCCCGTTTCATCCTGCAGCCATAGAGGATGCTCGCTTTGCTCTTGATGCGAGGCTTCCCAGGTGTTGTTAGACCCACCTGATGCGCGACGTTCTGTCATGACCCGATACCATAAGCAAGGCCTGGAGCCATGAGGGGTATTGAGGGTGATCTCTTGATGCAAGCGGCCTTGCCCAGAGATCTCGCAATATCCTTGTGGGGCCGAGCGAATCTTGGCGCTGGGGGTGTCTCGAATCAGGCGAGCCTTGTTTAGGTTTTTCAAAAACGCACGGGTCATCAAGGCGCATAACACCAGGCCGAAGAGGACAAAGATCAAAACAAACCATTGTGCTGGATTCATGACGGGCATTTTAAATTAATTCTTAAACATCTGGCCGACATCAACATCCGCCGTTTCGTCTTTGGAAAACTCCAAGAGCGTTGCAGCCTCAAAGTGATGACGCTTAGCAATGACCGAACTGGGGAATTGTTGGATCCCGATGTTGTAGATGTTTACCGTGTCGTTATAATATTCGCGACGATCAGAGATCTGGGTTTCCAGGTCTGTAATCCGGCCTTGAAGCTGCATAAAGCTGGTATTCGTTTTGAGGTCTGGATAGTTTTCTGCAACGGCAAATAACCCTCCTACCGCTTGTCTCAGCACAGTTTCAGACGCACCAATGGCGCCAACATTCCCTGAGGTGCGAGCGGATTCAGCTTGCCCACGGGCCTCTGTCACTTTCTCTAGAGTTTCTTGCTCAAAGTTTTTATATTCTTTACAGGCTGCAATCAGTTTGGGGAGCTCATCATGGCGTTGCTTCAAAAGCACGTCGATATTGGCCCAGGCGTTTTTAACATTATTTTTAAGACGCACCAAATTGTTGTAAATACTGACGCCGTAAATCACCAGCACGATAATTAAAAAAGCAATCACAATTCCAATAATGGCGAACATACTCATGTTTAATCTCCTGATATGGATGAGTTTAGAAGTTTTGAAGAGAGATTATAGCATACCTGGCTGGGGTGTGTAGGGGGGGGGTGTTAAAAAATCCATTCCAAGATCGACTTGCCGATGTTTACTCTATTCCATTTTAGTGAGATAATTCCGGAACATACTCCATTTTGGTGATCCTAAAATGTATCTCAGACATCTCTGCATGGTCTTACCTCCGCAACAAAGCGCTTTTTTGTGGGGCGCTCGGCAGACAGGCAAGTCCACTTATTTGAAGCAGGCTTTTGCAGATTCTTATCGGATCGATTTGCTGCTGTCGGATGTGTTTGAGCGTTATGCCAAAACGCCGTCGCTGCTGCGAGAGGTGGTCAATGGCTTACCATTATCACAGCGGCAACGCCCTATTATTATCGACGAAGTGCAGAAAGTACCGGCGCTATTGGATGAGGTGCATGCGCTGATTGAAAACCAGGGTTTATCGTTTATCTTGTGTGGTAGTAGCGCGCGCAAGCTCAAACGTGGCGGCGCCAATTTGCTGGGCGGGCGGGCGTGGCGTTTTGAATGCTTTCCGTTAACCAGTACTGAGATCCCCGATTTTGATTTGCTCAAGGCTCTCAATCAAGGGCTTATTCCTCGCATTTATAGGGATGAAAGTGCGAATGCCAAGCGATCGCTGCGGGCCTATGTGCAAGAATATCTGCGGGAAGAAATCCAAGCGGAAGGGTTGGTTAGAAATTTAACAGGGTTTTCACGGTTTTTGGATGTGGCGGCTTTTTGCAATGGCGAGATGTTGAACTATGCGAAGATCGCAACGGACTCTGGTGTCGATCAAAAAACGATAAAGGAGTTTTTTCAAATTTTGTACGATACGCTGATTGGTTACGAGGTATTACCGTACGCGCAACAGAGAAAACGCGACTTGATCAACAAGAGACCTAAGTTTTATTTTTTTGATGTGGGGGTATGGAATTATTTGGCGCAGCAGGAAATCTTGGAGTTGCGCGGCCCAACCGCAGGAAAAGCCTTTGAACAGTGGGTGTTGATGGAGTTGATCGCATATCGAGGCTATCGTGAAAAAGAGTTTGCGATTCAATATTGGCGTACCAAAACAGGGCTCGAGGTCGACTTTGTCTTAGGACGGGCCGATATTGCCATTGAAGTTAAAATTTCCCAGCAGGTCAAGAGTTCGGATTTGCAAGGCTTGCAGGCGTTTGTTTCTGAACATCCTGGAGCTAAGGCTTACGTGGTGAGTCTTGATCCTGAGGTCAGAGCCCTGGCGGATGGCATTACGATTCTGCCTTGGCGTGTGTTTTCGGAGCGTTTGTGGCGGGATGAGCTGTAATGATTCTCGACTGATCGTCGATGATGAAGGAGCCGCAGCATGCGTAAAGTTTTTTATTTTTTAGAATTACCCACTCAAAACGACATAGACCTTCTTAAGTATGCGTTTGACGCGCATTCGCCTAGCGCTTTAATGAATCCTGGGCCCTGACGCCAGCGTTGCTGTGTCAGGGTGACGATAGGGGCGTTGATTTGTTGTTAGGGGCGGCATAATGGGGAGAGTTGCATGAGGGTGTCTCGATGCCATGAGTTCATGGGTTTTGCTTTTGCCTACCTTGAGAGCGTGGTCTTAGCCTGAATAGATGCTTTTCCCCTCCGTCATTCTGACACCTGAGGCGTTGGCCGAAGGGCGTCAGAACCCAGGATTAGAAAATAAAGAAAGGCATTGATAAGATTTTTCAAGGATTATGTTTTTCGTGAAAGCCTTATGAATCCTGGATCCTGACGCCGCTACGCGTGTCAGGACGACGAGGTGGGGATAATGTGCTTCAATATGCGCATGCCGCAACTTGAGCTGGTGAGATTGAGAGATTATGTAAAAATCTTTTTTAAATACTCGAGGGCGCTTTTTGTATCCATCACTGGCACTGATATGCTTTTATTTTTCGCCAATTGTTGTAGTTTTGGATCGTTTGAGATAACGAGTCGAGCGCTCTTGTCTTTAACAATAGCAAGTGCGTGCTCTTGGCTATTCATGCAGATAGAAGGGAACCCATAAATAAACTGGACTAGCCGAATATCAGTATCAGCAAGTTGCTTATTTCCAGTGCCAACAGTGATGAGCTCAATCGGTCGTTTCTTATCATCAGGAATATGAAGGCGACAGTAGGGTTTAATATCTGCGATAAAAGAAGGGAGCATGGCAGATTGATCTATGTAAACTATCATGTTCCCCATCCCCAACACCCTCTCCAACTCCAGCCTCGTCATCAACGGTGTAAATGGCTGAATCTGATGATTTAAAAGAGGATTCTTAAGATCAGAGAATAAATTAAAAGAAATATTTAAAAACTTTTCCGTATGGAGTGCCATGTCAGGCAGTATAGGCTTGAGCGCCCCCATCAGGATTTTAAATAAATTCAGCGCTGTTGTGCAGACTTTTTGGAGCTGATCCTGTTGGCCCTCTTGTTTGGCGAGCTCCCACGGTTTATGGCGTTCAACAAATTGATTGGCTAGATCTGCCAAGCTCATGATTTCTCGAACCAGTTTGCTGTAGTCGAGCTGGTCATAGAGCTGAGCCATGTCTGGGAGTTTTTCAGCAAAGCTTTCAAATAACTCAGGTTCGATCAATTGGCTTGAGAGCTGGCCGTTAAATTTTTTGGTAATAAAACCTGCGGAACGGCTCGCGAGATTCACCAGTTTACCCACCAAATCTGAATTGACTCTCAGGACAAAATCTTCTAGATTCAAATCGATATCGTCGATTTTGGATGAGAGCTTGGCGGCGTAATAATATCTTAAAGCTTCTGGATTGAGATTTTGAGCGAGATAATCTTGAGCTCTGATAAATGTCCCCCTGGATTTTGACATCTTCTGCCCATTGATGGTGAGATATCCGTGGGCATGAACTTGAGTGGGCGTCCTGATTTTCGCGCCCATGAGAAGAGCAGGCCAGAATAGGGTATGGAAGTACAAGATGTCTTTTCCAATAAAGTGACGCATTTCTGTGGGGGCCTTTGATGAGGGATCAAGATAGGGATGGGTATCGAGTTGGATCTGATCTGCATAGTGCTGAAACGCTGAGAGATAGCCGATCGGGGCATCGAGCCAAACATAAAAATATTTGTTTTGCGTTCCTGGAATTAAGAATCCAAAATAGGGCGCATCGCGTGAGATATCCCAGCTTTGCAAACCCTCGATAAACCATTCATTCAACTTGTTGGCAGCCTCAGGTTGCACATGCCCCTCTGAAATCCAGGTTTTCAAGCGCGTTTCAAATTGAGGAAGATCAAAAAAATAATGCTCGCTCTCTTTGTAAATCGGAGGTTTGCCGGATAAAACAGAGATCGGATTTTTAAGAGCCTGGGTATCATAGTTCGCGCCACAGACCTCACATCCATCGCCGTATTGATCCGCTGCGTTGCAGCTGGGGCAGGTGCCCTTGAGGTAGCGATCAGGCAGGAACATTTGTTTTTCTTCATCAAAGGCTTGTTCGATGGTCTTAGTTTGAATCACGCCTTCTTCAGCTAGTTTTTGATAGATCTTATAAACCATGGCTTGATGATGGGGTTTGTGTGTGCTGTCAAACTGGTCAAACTGGACGCCAAAGGTTTGTAGATCTTTACGTTGCTCGGCGCCCATCTTTTCGATCATAGCCTCCGGGGTCACTCCCAGTTTCTCAGCGTTTAACATAATGGGGGTGCCATGGGTATCTGTCCCTGAAATAAAATGACAGCGATGGCCTTGGTATTTCTGGAACCGTACCCAGATGTCACACTGGATAAACCCCAGAAGATGCCCCAAATGCACGGGGCCATTGGCATAGATCAAAGCATAAGTTGTAAAAATATCGCGAATTTTGGGGGAAGTCATCAAGGTATCTACCGCGCAGTATCATCAAAAATCAAGAGAACGCCAGTATAGCGAGCAGGAGGGAATATGCAAGAGCAGGGAATTTTTTTGGTTTTTCGCTTGAATTTCAGTGGGGAATATGGGTATAATCGCGCTCTCGTCTGATGGCTGGGTAGCAAAATGGTTATGCAGAGGCCTGCAAAGCCTTAGACACCGGTTCGATTCCGGTCCCAGCCTCCATTGCGAGAGACATATCTTTCTGCCCGGATGGTGAAACAGGTAGACACAAGGGACTTAAAATCCCTCGGCTGGAGACGGCTGTGCCGGTTCGACTCCGGCTCCGGGCACCATTTCATTTTTCTTACGCGGGATAATACCCCCCTAAAATCACTGCTTCGCGCGCGCCTGTGACATCTGGAATGTTGCCCGGTTGATGATTCACATGGCAGTAGGCGAGATAAGCCATCAAGAGGGCCTCCACAAAATCCGGATCAATGCCAATAGCTTCAGAGCTTGCAACAGAATAGTCTGGCAGTAAAGCTTGCAGGCGAGAGAGTAAATACAGATTGTGCGCGCCGCCACCGGTGATCCAGATAGGTCGATGGGGCGGCAAATGGCGAGAGAGATTCTCTGCAAGGGTAACTGCTGTGAGCTCTGTCAGTGTTGTTTGGATATCTTGAGGCCAAGTTCTGCGATATTGATGCAGGTAGGGTTCTATCCAAGCTAAGTTAAAATATTCCCGCCCTGTGCTTTTGGGCGCAGGCTTTGCAAAATAAGGATCCTCCAGGAAACTGCGTAGAACATCAGGCAGGATCTGGCCTCGGCTTGCCCAAGCGCCTTCGTGGTCATACGGTTGGTGCAGATGCTCTAAAATCCAGGCATCCAGGAGGGTATTGCCAGGGCCGGTATCGTAGCCGAGGGTTTTTTCAGGTGTGAGGATTGTGAGGTTAGCAATCCCGCCGATATTCACCACTGCGGTGGGCATATGGTTGTGAAAGGCGTAGCGATGCCAGAGCGGTGCGAGCGGCGCACCTTGCCCTCCAGCAGCCATGTCTTTTCGACGCACATCAGCAACGACAGGGATATGCGTAAGATACGCCAGCTGGTTAGGGTCTCCCAATTGCCAGGTAAAGGGGTGTAATGCTTGGGGTGCATGCCAAATCGTTTGACCATGCATGCCAATGGCGCGAATCTGCGAGGCAGGCATCTGTACGCGCTCTAAAAAAACGTTCACAGCATGCGCGTAGGCCTTGCTGCATGCCTGGTCTAGCTGGCCAAGCGTGTATAAATCCGCATGCTTTTCTCGAATTAAAAGTCGTAATGCCTGGCTGAGATCAGAAGGCAATGGCAGAACTTGCGTGGCTTTGACTTCATAGCCCGTCGCTGTAAATGCTGCAATGGCAAGATTGATGCCATCGAGGCTTGTGCCAGTCATGATGCCAAGATAGAGGTTTTCCATGGGCGATCCCCTCACAACTTAAACTTCCGATGTCGCATCCAATACCAATGGGCGATGCGAAGCCCAGCAGGCAGTAAGGATAGAATGATAATACCTAAGATGGCGATGGCGAAGTGCTGAGCGACAAACGGGATGCGTCCAAAGAAATAACCCAGATAGACAATCAAGCTTCCCCAGATGCACGCTGCGATGAAAGAGGCAATCAGATAGCGGCGATAGAGCATCTGGCCAATGCCTGCAACAAAGGGGACGAACGTGCGCATCAAGGGAATATAGCGCGCAAATAAAATCGCGCGCATGCCGTATTTTTCATAGAACTGATGGGTGCTCTCTAGGTAATGCGTTTTGAAAAATCGAGCTTTGGGGCTGAAGATGCGAACGCCCAGGAGCCGTCCGATCCAGTAATTGCAGTTATCGCCCATAAAGGCGCAGAGAACCACAACGCCCAATAAAATATGAGGGTTGAGCGTGCTGATGGCAGAAAGTGACCCTGCGGCAAATAAGAGAGAGTCCCCCGGTAAGAAGGGTGTGACCACCAAACCTGTTTCGCAAAAAACAATGGTGCCCAATAGAACATAAGACCAAGCGCCGAGTTTTTTAACCAAGACGGCCAGGTACAAATTGGCGTGGAAGACCACGTGAAGTAGGTCAGGGAAAAAATGCATGCTGCACCCAGTGTTAATTTCTGAGAGAGTAGAGTATTCTACGGCGGGTCATTTGAAAAGGAGTATACCCCCATGAACGTGCAAAAAGTTGACTTTACTTCCCCAACCGCCCCTCAAGATTTTGCCAAGTCCCTGCAATATACAGGATTTGCTGTCCTTACCCATCACCCGATTCCCTGGTCAGACATCGAAGTGGTCTATCAGGAATGGGAGGCGTTTTTCAAATCGGGTGAGTGTCATCAATATCCTTTTGATGAGATCAAGCAAGATGGGTATGCGTCCCCCAAGCTTTCCGAGACAGCCAAAGGGGCCAAGTATAAAGATCTGAAGTCTTTCTATCACCTGTATTTCCCGCAAGGGCGATATCCTAAAGAGATTTCAGAGAAGACGCGCGAAGTTTTTTACAAGATGTTTGAGTTAGGCAAGACTTTGCTCAAGTGGCTGGATGACTATATGCCTGTTGAGATTCGTGCGCGTTTGAAGATGCCTTTGTATGACATGGTCGATATGTCTCGCACGCTGTTGCGTATCCTGTATTATCCGCCCTTCCAGGGCACGGAAGAGGCAGGCGCCATTCGCGCAGAGGCTCACAGTGATATCAACCTGATTACGCTCTTGCCCGCCGCGACGCAAAAGGGGCTGCAAGTACAGGACGTCAAGGGGCTTTGGCATGATGTGCCTTTAGATCCTGAAAGTTTGATTGTCAATATCGGCGATATGCTCAATGAAGCCAGCGAGCAATTTTATCGCTCGACTCCCCATCGTGTCGTGAATCCAGAGGGTGCGGAAAAGAGTAAAGCGCGTATGACGATGCCTGTATTTGTGCATGCAAAAGCGGATGTGTATCTTTCTCTGCGCTACCCTACGGCAGATCGGTATCTGAAAGAGCGCTTGACAGAGCTGGGGCTTTACAAGAGTTAAATATTTTCTGATAGCACTCTGATTTTTATAAAAACAATTTTTATAAAAAACGACTTGCATTTTACCGCTGACATCAGGTAAAATGAATGGGTTTTGAGGCCTTACGGAGAACAGGATGTCAGTCACAGCGCTTTCCAGTACAAAGCAGCCCGGCAAACTCTATGCGTTATTCTTCACGGAAATGTGGGAGCGCTATGGCTTCTACACCATCCGCGCTGTGCTGGTGCTCTACATGACGAAAGTCTTGCTTTTGGGCAATGACCATTCGTATGCCATCTTTGGCGCTTTCACGGCGCTGTTATATCTGACGCCCACCATGGGGGGCTTTCTGGCGGATCGCCTTTTTGGATTTCGAACGTCGATTTACATTGGCGGTGTGATTTTCATTATTGGTTATCTCTTGCTGGCTATTCCTAAAATGCTTCCGTTCTATCTCGGGTTGTCGATGGTGACCGTGGGTAATGGGTTCTTCAAGCCCAATGTTTCCTCCATTGTAGGGGGATTGTATGAGCCGAATGATCCGCGTCGTGAAGGTGGGTTTTCTATTTTCTACGCAGGCATTAACCTGGGTGCGATGATTCCGCCTCTATTGATTGCAGGGTTGATTGCCTTGTTTGGCTGGGGGTCGGTCTTTGTGATGGCCGCTGTGGGCGTGTTGTTTGGTTTGATTGTTTTCACGTGCACGATCTCAAAAAAAGATGGATTGGGCCTGGCACCTGTGCTCAAAAACCCCAAAAAACGTCCATTGTATTGGAGTCTAACCGCATTGGGTGCTTTGGTTGCCTTGATTGGACTGGCGCTGCTCATTGACTACAACACCATTGCCAACTGGGCGTTGTTTATGGGGGGCGGGCTGTTTGTCAGCTATTCTTTGTTAAAAAGCTTCACCTATGAACCCGCCCAGCGAAATAGGCTGCTGCTCTGCCATTTGTTAATTATATTTTCAATTATCTTTTGGGTGCTGTATCAGCAATCGGGTTCTGCGTTGACGATCTATACGGAGTTCAACGCCAATCGATATATCCAGCTTTTTGTTCCCTTTACCCATTGGCATGAGACCTTCAAGATACCGACAGTGGCTTACCAGTCGGTCAATCCGCTGGTTATTATTATTTTTGCGCCGATCCTCTCCTGGCTTTGGACTAAGCTTGATAAGTACCGCCTGAACCCCTCCATCCCCGCTAAATTCGCCTTTGGGACGATCCTGATGGGTCTTGGATTTGTCTTGATTCCTTGGGTCTCCCACCATTTTTCGTCAAGCTCGGGCCAGATTAACCAATGGTGGATTAACTTCAGTTATCTGTTGCAAAGCGTAGGGGAGCTGATGCTCTCGCCCGTGGGGTTATCAATGGTCACTGAGTTGTCGCCTGCCATGATGGTCGGCTTGATGATGGGGGCCTGGTTCTTTGCATCCGCTGTGGCCAATGCTT
>JAHFRR010000020.1:0-7216 GCA_023266165.1 Thiotrichales bacterium | reverse complement strand
CAGTGCCTTCCGGCAGTAATAATCCGCTCATCACCAATCCTGCCTTCAACCATGTCTTCAACTGGCTGGGCTGGATCTCTGTGATCTCAGGTGTGGTTGTCTTGATTCTCACACCGCAGTTGAAGAAAATGATTGGAACCATCAAGGGGGTATGATGCATCATATTTTTATGCTTTTGTTCTTGATTGCGATCATTGTGGTCGTGTTTGTGTCCTGGGGGTCAATTGATGCGTTTTTTACCTCTCATCTGACATCCAACAGCGGAAATATGACAAACGCGTTTTCAGCGCAGAAC
This sequence comes from Thiotrichales bacterium, assembly GCA_023266165.1. Classification (GTDB taxonomy): domain Bacteria; phylum Pseudomonadota; class Gammaproteobacteria; order Francisellales; family CACEW01; genus JAHFRR01. The sequence goes on along the minus strand of JAHFRR010000020.1, from coordinate 6,921 downwards.
AGCAGTGGCGGCAATGTTTTCTCAGAGTTTATTAACTGGATTCGCGCTAAGCTTTAACCTCTATGCGCAATTCAACGGTCCTTGTGCATGCCCTTGATCCAGTGCTTATTGATGTCTGGGTGGACACTGCGTTTTATGAAGATATGGGCTCCGGAGATGTCACAGCGCAGCTCATCCCTGAAGATCAAGTAGTCTCTGCGACGATCATGGCAAAAGAGCCTGCGGTGGTCTGTGGCCTTGATTTTGTGAGAGCCGCTTTTTTAAAACTTGATCCCCAGGCTCGTTTGGTTTTTTATGTGAAAGACAGTGACTCTGTGGTGTCTGGTCAATTGCTCTTAAGCCTGACAGGCAATGCCCGAGCGCTACTCAGCGCTGAACGTACGGCACTGAATTTTCTGCAGTTATTATCCGGCACTGCAACCACAGTTGATCTCTATGTAAAACTTATCGCCCATACAAAAGCGAAGCTCTTAGATACTCGCAAAACCTTGCCTGGTCTGCGTCTTGCGCAAAAGTATGCCGTACAGTGTGGAGGTGGGATGAACCATCGAATAGGCTTATATGATGCCTATCTGATTAAAGAAAACCATATTGCCGCCTGCGGGGGGATTACCGCAGCAGTCTTGGAGGCCCGAAGGCAACGTCCGGACTTATTTTTGGAAGTGGAGGTTGAAACCCTACAGCAGCTTCAAGAGGTCTTGCCTTTGAAAGTCGAGCGTGTGATGTTAGATAATTTTACCTTGCCGCAGATCCAAGAAGCTGTTGCTTGGGTTGCCGGGCGTGTGCCCCTTGAGGTATCGGGCAATATCGACCAAGATTCGATTGTGAAGATGGCTGAAACGGGAGTGGACTTTATCTCGATGGGCAGCCTTACAAAACATGTGCGCGCGATTGATTATTCTCTGCGGGTTTCTCAACGGGTTTTGCACGCATGAAATCCAACATGAAATCCCCTATGAAATCTTTTGATGTAATTGTTCTGGGAAGTGGCGCATCGGGTTTGGTCACCGCCTTAAGTCTTGCAGATCAGTGTCAGGTTGCGATCTTATGCAAAGAGGGCTTGTCTGAAGGCTCCACACTCTATGCGCAAGGCGGGATTGCCGCCGTTCAAAGCCAGGAAGATTCACTCCACAGCCATATTGAAGACACGCTCATCGCAGGGGCGGGTTTGTGTGATGTCGATGCTGTCAAATTCACCGTGGAACACGCCAAATCTGCCATTGACTGGCTGATTGAGAAGGGCGTGTCCTTTACCCGTGAAGATAAGCCTTTTCATTCAGAAGCGCCTTGGCCGTATCATTTGACGCAAGAAGGAGGGCACTCCAAGCGTCGGATTATTCATGCGGAAGATGCGACAGGCCAGTCGGTTGCGAAAACCTTGAATCAGCTGGCCCGCCAGCATCCGAATATTCATATTTTTGAGTACCATATTGGAGTCGATTTAATTCTACAAGACCATCGTTGCGTAGGGCTTTATGCGCTGGATGAGAAAAATAATCATATTGAGTCTTTTCAAGCAAAAGCAGTGATGTTGGCGACAGGCGGCGCCAGCCGTGTCTATCTCTATACTTCCAATCCTGCTGTGTCCAGCGGTGATGGCATCGCCATGGCCTATCGTGCAGGGGCAAAGGTTGCAAATCTAGAGTTCAATCAATTTCACCCCACGTGTTTATATCACCCGCAAGCCCGATCGTTCTTGATCACAGAGGCCATGCGAGGGGAGGGGGCACTCTTAAAGCTCCCTAATGGCGAGCGTTTTATGCCAAAATTTGATGCACGAGCGGAATTGGCGCCTCGGGATATTGTGGCCCGTGCTATTGATCATGAGATGAAGCGCTTGGGCTTGGATCATGTGTATCTGGATATCTCCCACCAATCGCCTGAGTTTATCAAATCTCATTTTCCGATGATTTATCAAAGATGTTTGGAATATGGCTTTGATCTGACAAAAGGCCCGATTCCTGTCGTCCCTGCTGCGCACTACACCTGCGGGGGCGTGATGGTCAATTGCCATGGCCAGACGAATATCCCCGGGTTATACGCCTCAGGAGAAGTCACCTATACGGGTTTACACGGGGCCAATCGTATGGCCAGCAATTCGCTGGCAGAATGTCTGGTGTATGCCTTGTCGGCCAGTCGGCATATATCACAAACCCTCTCTCAGATCCCCCCGCCATCAGCGCCGCTCAAGCCTTGGGATGACAGCCGCGTGGGGGATATTGACGAGTTGATCCTGATCACCAATAATTGGGATGAGATTCGTCGGTTGATGTGGAACTACGTAGGGATTGTGCGAAGTGATAAACGCTTAGCCCGCGCGATGGCTCGCATTCAAGTGCTCAAGCGTGAGATTCAAGAGTTTTATGGACATTGTCGTCTGACCAAAGATCTGATCGAGCTGCGCAATCTGGTCTTGGTGGCGGAGTTGATGGTTGAGTCTGCGATGCGGCGCAAAGAGAGCCGCGGGTTGCACTATACCCTGGATTACCCAGAGAGTTCAGATGAATTTCTCTCACCGACGATTTTAGCTAATGATTTTAGCTAATGATTTTAGTCAATGATCTTGAGTTTAAAAATAAATAATAATAAATAATTAAAAGGACTGATACAAACGATGCCCAACGCCCAACACCCCTTACTGAACCCCCTGCTCACCCTGGGTACGGCCCCTGGCTTTTCAGCCTTTCACCCCGAGCAGCTCACTCCTGCGCTCAAGGTGCGTCTACACGCGTGCTATCAGGTGTTACAGCAAATCCAGCAGGTGTCTCACCCCACCTGGGAAACGATTGTTGAGCCTTTAGAGCATGTCGAAGAGCAGCTCTCTCAAAGCTGGAGTATCGCAAGCCATCTGCATGCAGTGATGAACACCCCTGCGCTGCGCACAGTGTATCAAGAGAATCTAGAAAAGCTCACGGAATATCACAATATCCGATGGCAAGATGAAGGGCTGTATCAGCAGTTGAAAGTCATTCAACAAGATCAGATTTTAGATCCTATTCGAAGACGGGCTTTGGATTTGGAGATTGAAGCCTTTGAGCTGAGTGGCGTTGGGCTCTCTGAAGGCCCCAAAAAGCGATTATCTGCGATCAATGAGGCGCTCTCGATACTTGGTATGCAATTTGAAAATCACATCATGGATGCCACAGACACCTGGTTTTATCACACGGAGCATGACGCTATGCTCGAGGGTCTGCCGGAGCACATGAAAGTTCAGGCCCGTGAACAGGCCAAAGGGCAGGGGCAAACAGGCTATCGGCTGGGATTGGATATGCCCACGGTGCAAGGGGTTTTGACCTACGCCAAAAGCCGTGAGTTGCGTGGTATATTTTATCAGGCAAACAGCACGCGTGCTTCTGATCAGGGGCCGCTCTCAGGGCGGTTTGACAATGGGCCGGTGATGGTTGAGCTCTTAAAACTTCAGCAAGAAAAAGCGATGTTATTGGGCTTTGAGCATTTTGCTGCGCTTTCGCTTTATACCAAAATGGCCAAGTCGGTCAGCACAGTGATACCTTTTTTAGAAGATTTGGCGGTGCGATCTCAGCCTCAGGCGTTACGAGAATTTGCAGAGCTCTGCCAGTTTGCACAACGATGGGATGGCCGAAAGTCTTTGGAATCCTGGGATGTGGGCTATTACAGCGAGCATTTTCAAGAGCAATTATTCTCGATCTCTCAAGAAGCGTTGCGCCCTTACTTTCCCTTGGAGCGGGTCTTATCTGGCTTATTTGAGCTTTCAGAGACTTTGTTTGGCATGCGCTTTGTGCCCAAGCAGGCTGATGTGTGGCATTCTGATGTGCGTTACTTTACGGTGTATCGCACGTCAACTGCTCAGACATCCCAGGTGCCCCAGGTTGTGGGGCATGTGTATATGGATCTTTATGCCAGAGCGCATAAGCGCGGTGGTGCGTGGATGGATGACTACCAGTCTTATGCAAAAAGCCCGACGCATACCGTGCTGCCTGTGGCCTTTCTTACCTGCAATTTTACTCCCCCCGGTCAAGATCAGGCTTCAACGCTCACGCATGAGGACGTGATTACGTTGTTTCATGAGTTTGGTCATTGTATTCATCATGTATTCTCAACCGTAGAAGTCTCAGCAGTGTCAGGGATCCATGGGGTTGAGTGGGATGCGGTGGAGCTCCCGAGCCAGTTTATGGAAAACTTCTGCTGGCAAAAAGAAGTCATTCCTAAAATCTCTTCTCATGTTGTGACGGGTGAACCTTTGCCTGAAGATATTCTTGAGGCTTTGATCCAGTCTCGCTGTTTCCAATCAGGCATGCAGATGTTGCGCCAGCTGGAGTTTGCCTTGTTTGATCTAGCTCTTTATCAAGATCAAAATGTCCGATCGACCCAAGATATCCAAAAGATTTTAGATCAGATTCGGGATCGCTGTGCGGTGCTCAAGCCCCCTGAATTCAATCGCTTTCAAAACAGTTTCAGTCACATCTTTGCAGGAGGATACGCTGCGGGGTATTATAGCTATAAATGGGCGGAGATCTTATCATCTGATGCCTTTGATCGCTTTGAAACAGAGGGCGTTTTGAATCCTGCAGTCGGGCAGTCGTTTTTGGAGAATATTTTAAGCCAAGGTGGAAGCCAGCCCGCGGGGGTGTTGTTCGAAAAATTCAGAGGTCGCCCTCCTCAGATGGATGCTTTGCTCAGGCATCTTCAGATTTTATCATAAAATTTTATCAAGGAGCCCTATGATGATCAGACCCTTTTGTCACAGTACACCACAGATTCATCCCAGTGCTTTCATTGATGCCTCTGCCGTTGTGACAGGGAAAGTCTGGATAGGGGAAGGCGCTTCAGTTTGGCCTTGTGTGTCCATTCGTGGGGATTTGATGGAGATTCACATCGGCGCGCGCAGTAACATCCAAGATGGCTCGGTGATTCACACCACTCATCAAAGCGATTTCAGCCCTCAAGGGTATGGTGTGACGATGGGGTGTGATGTCACGGTGGGGCACAATGTCACCCTGCATGGTTGTACGTTGGAAGATGAGATTTTAATTGGCATGGGTTCGATTATTCTGGATGGTGTTTATATTCCTTCCCAGGTTTTGATTGGGGCAGGGAGCCTTGTTGCTCCAGGGAAGATCTTGGAGTCTGGATATCTTTACCTGGGCAATCCTGCCAAAAAAGTCCGTGTGCTGACAGATGCAGAGCGACGGTTTTTCAAGTACAGTGCACAGCATTATGTGACCCTTGCCACGCGACATGGGATTCTTTAAAAAAATAGGAGCATTTATGCCACTCATGGTTTCCACTCAGCCCACCGAACTGCAACTTTGGATCCAAGCGACTTTAGAGGTTCTCTATCGAGGCGTGGATGAGATTCTGCCCGAAAGCGAGCTCATGCTCAAACTCAAGCGGGGCAAGCCCTTGCGTATCAAGGCAGGGTTTGATCCTACCGCACCTGATCTGCACTTAGGCCATACGGTGTTGCTCACCAAAATGCGTCAGCTGCAAGATTTGGGGCATCATGTGATGTTTCTCATTGGGGATTTCACAGGGCTCATCGGCGACCCGACAGGTAAAAACATCACGCGCCAGCCCTTGACGCAAGAGCAACTCCAGAAAAACGCGGAAACCTATAAGGCCCAGGTCTTCAAGATCTTAGATCCTCGCAAGACGGAGGTGATGTTCAACTCCACCTGGATGCGTTCCAAAAGCGCGGCGGATATGATTAAGCTGGCATCGAGTGTCACCGTGGCCCGCATGCTGGAGCGTGATGATTTCCAAAAGCGCTATGCCAGCAATCAACCCATTGCCATCCATGAGTTTCTATACCCCATTTTACAAGGCTATGATTCTGTTGCGATGTTTGCTGATATGGAATTTGGGGGTACAGATCAAAAGTTTAATCTCTTGATGGGCCGTGAGCTGCAAAAACATTACCAACAGGTGCCTCAAATTATTCTGACCATGCCCCTTTTAGAGGGTCTGGATGGTGTGCAGAAGATGTCAAAATCTCTGGATAACTGCATCAGCATTCAAGAGTCTCCCGATCAGATGTTTGGCAAAATCATGTCGATTTCAGACAGTATGATGTGGCGCTACTATACCTTGATCAGCCTCCAGGCTTCGCAAGAGATTCAGGGATATCAAGAGGCTGTGCTGAAGGGCGCAAATCCTCGAGATTATAAGGTGTTATTGGCTAAAGAGATCATCACGCGCTTTCACAGTGCTCTCGATGCGGATGTGGCTGAGCAAAGTTTTATTGCGCGTTTCCAAAAAGGCCAGCTCCCTGAAGACCTCCCTGAAGTCTCTCTCAGCATACCTCAAGAGGGTTTGAAGCTTGCCAATCTTCTACATCAAGCAGGGTTGGTTGAAAGTATCTCAGAGGGCTATCGCAGCATCACGCAAGGCGGGGTGAAGCTCAATGGTGAGAAAATCGAGGATCGAGATTGTGTGATCTCAACCTTAGGCGAGTCCATCATTCAGGTGGGCAAACGGCGGGTGGCACGGGTGCTCATCTCTCTCAACCAAAATCGTGAAGGATGAAGAGCCTGATATAAACGTTTCGAAACCGGTAAAGGGCTGTGTGTCAGCAGAGACTCCATCAGATAAGCGGAAAGCAGGCAGGCAGAGAGCCCTTTGGAGCCGAACCCAGATACCAGGTACAACCCAGGCAGATATTGAGCCTGCGGGGCGCGCCAGTGAGGCCCGCCTTGGGCCAATTGGGCATAGTTTTGTGAAAACCACGCAAAATCTGAAACAGGGCCAATCAAGGGCAGATGGTCTGGTGTCGTAGGTCTATGAGCCACGCGACCTGACAGAACGGCTTCTGACAATAGCGCCTGTAGATCTAAGTCTATCATACCTGCCAGGTTTTTCTGGTGATCTGACTCTAACACCTCATGCGTATTCAGGCTATGTCGATAGGTTGCACCGATCAAGAGCTGGTAAGGTGTTGTAGGG
>JAHFRR010000019.1 GCA_023266165.1 Thiotrichales bacterium | reverse complement strand
GCAAATCTCAAAATAACAAAACTGCAAATCATTTGCCTGTTACAAGCGGACATTTTAACTTTGGACAAAAGCGGACATTTTAACTTTGGACAAAAGCGGACATTTTAACTTTGGGTTGACAAGGCAAAAACAACCTAGCTTTAATACTTGATCCTGCTATACTGTCGAGAGTCAAAGTCAAATCAGATAAGTCTTGCGTCGTGAAGTCTAAAATTCAACTACTGGCTCTCGCCGTCGGTCTGGTGCTTTATGCGGATGCTGCGACAACGCCTGATTTATTTACCCCCCATCTGTCTTCAAAAGCAAAGACCGTCGCACTCGAACAGACCCTCAGTTGGGTGCCTGATACCCGTGGGCATGCCTCTGTCTGCGGCGGCCATTATTTTGAACCTGAACTGCAGTCCTCAGGCCCGGATATTCCTCTCAAACAAGCGCCTTCCAACATCAGCTATGATGAGGCCACCTATCAACTCAAGGGTACTGCGCATTTTCAAAATATCCATATCACTCAGCCAAACCGATCCCTCTATGCCGATGAAGCCACTTTAAGCCCCCTTCCGGGCACTGAGCATCTGAATCAGATTGAAGCGCAGGGACACGTGAGGCTCACCCAGCCTGGTATGCTGATGGTGGGCCAGCAAGGCGCAACCACGCTCAGTGAACACCAAGCTTATTTGGATAACGTTTATTATCTTTTGAAAGTCCCCTCTAACTGGGAAGCAGGCCCTTCTTATACCGACCCTAATTTTACAGGCTATGCCCATGGCCATGCAGATATTATTAAACAAACCTCAGCGCAGATTTTTGTATTGCATAATACAAATTATTCTACCTGCCCACCGAATACAGCCACCTGGCAAATGTCAGCTTCAAAAATCACGTTAAACCAAACCACGGGAGAAGGTACAGCTGAAAACACCGTGTTGAGAATCCACCATATTCCCGTGATGTACCTGCCCTATTTTGACTTTCCTTTGAATAAAGCGCGTAAGTCTGGCTTTTTATTTGGATCGATTGGACATTCCTCCGAAAGCGGCATGGCACTGACTATCCCCTATTATTTTAACCTGATGCCTGAGATCGATGACACGCTTTCAACGACGATCTACAGTCAGCGCGGTGTAGTCTTTGATAACCAGTTCAGATATTTAAACCCCCTAGGTTCTGGCAGCTTTGAGTCCACTATCATCCCGCATGATACCCAGATGGGACAAGCCCGTGGGGCTTTTCAATGGGAGAACTTCTCTCAATGGGGCAGCCATTGGCAAAGCACTGTTGACTATCACTACATCACCGACGATCAGGTGTTGCAAGATTTTGGCAACAATGCCAATGCTATCTCTGCCAATCAGGTGCTGCTCAATCGCTCTGTGAATTTAAGCTACACGGATCCCCATGCAAGCTTCTTTGGTCTAGCCCAGTATTATCAAGTGATTAACCCAGAGCTCTCTGTTGAAAACAGACCCTATAATCGCTTGCCTGAAATTGATTTTTCACTCAATTATCCTGGCATAGATCAATTTGTTAACCTGAGCATGAATAACCAGTTTGTAAATTTTCAAAAAAATATTGATGGCGTGGGGACGCCTGTTAACAGCCAGCGCTTGAACTTAGACCCTGAGATCAGCCTACCGATCTATCAAAGCTTCGGATTTTTCATCCCCTCCATGCAGCTAGACAGCGCTTTATATTCACTAGGGAGCCAATTAGGGAATCTTGACCCCAGTAACCCGGTGGTCTATCCCCATCAAACTCTGACGCGCACACTGCCTATCTACACGATTGATACAGGGCTTTACTTTGATCGCACGTTCTTTTTGCAAAATCGGCCCTATACACAAACTCTGGAGCCTGAACTGTTTTATACCTATGTGCCTTATCAAAACCAAGATGACATCCCTATTTTTGATACCTCGCTCAGTAATTTCAGTTTCAGTAGCCTCACCCAGACCAATATTTTCAATGGGTTAGACCGTATTAGCAATGCCAATCAGCTCTCTTTTATTTTAAAAACAGATATCCATAACCCAGAAGGTGTTGATAAACTCAATGCTGGAATTGGCCAAATCGTTTACTTCACCCCTCCTAAAGTCTCGATGTGCAGTGACACAACCTCTAACTGCCTGACCACAGGACAGATGGCCATTTATAACCAGCCTCACTCGGATCTGGCAGGGTTTACCAATTATTACTTTGACCCCTACTGGAATATCTCGGGCAATTGGTTGTACAATTCTTTCAAAGATGGCTTAGATCTTCAAGGCTATCAACTACAGTATCGACTCGACAATCGGCATATTTTTAATTTAGGATATCAATACAATGCCAATGATTTCGCGTTGTTAAGTACTGAGCAAATGACAGCAGGCGAAGATCCCCCCGCTCTTTCCCAGATTATGACATCCGGTATTTGGCCCCTGACCCATACGTTGAGTGCCATTGCCCAGTGGAATTACTCACTCAACAGTCGCAACACCATCAATGTCTTTGAGGGCTTGGAGTATAGCGGATGTTGCTGGGCGATGCGCTTTATCTTTCAGCGTTATGTCACCGACACGAATCCCAACACACCGAATATCATCTCAGGCCCCATGACTTCTGCCTTTGTGGTACAATTCGAATTAAAAGGCTTGGGTAGCACAGACAGCTCGCAAGTGGATAGCATCGAGTCCTCTATTCCAGGATTCCAAACACAAAACTAGAAATTAAAAACTAAAAATTTTAAAACGGGAGATTGAGCATATGGCGCGAATCTTGAGAAACATGAGAAGCATGAGAAGCATGAAAAAAATTAGAGATATTTTAATCAAAAGCCTGATCAGTCTGGGCCTAATCGGCATACATCCCTTATTGGCAGGGCCTGTCAGCCCTACCCCCTCACAGCCTGTCTTGCTGAACCAGATCGTAGCCATCGTCAATCAATCCGTCATCACGCAACGTGATTTGGATCTGGCTGTCTTACAAATCAGTGCGCAAGCCCAAGCCAATGGCATGACACTGCCCTCAAAGGTCGCTCTTGAAAAACAAGCTTTAAAGCAATTAATTTTTGATAAAGCCGCTCTGGCGTTGGCTCAGCAAAATCAAATCACAGTCACACACGCTGAGATGCAAAGTGCTATGGCAGAATTGGCAAGCAACAATCATATGACCACACCCCAGCTTTTGCAAACCTTGGCCACAGAGGGCGTTACAGCGAAAGACTATGAGACAACCGTCAGAACACAGTTGATTATCCGAAAACAAGAGCAGCAGATGATTGCTGGCAGCATTCTCATTACCCCCCAAGAGATTACTGACTATCTCAGTGCGCAAGCCGCACACCCAGGCCCGCATGGGCTCTATGAGGTTCAGCATATCCTATTGGCGCTTCCCAATCATCCCACTCCAGCTGAAATTGCCAAAACCAAGGCGAAAGCTGAGCTTGTGTTGCAAAAAATCCAGCAAGGATTAAGCTTCAGTACGGCAGCGATTCAATATTCTGACAGCGGAGATGCCCTCAAAGGGGGAGACTTGGGATATGAAACCCTGCAAAATCTCCCCACCTTGTTTGCCCAGGAGATCCCCAATATGAAGCCTGGCCAAGTGATTGGGCCTCTTGAAGATGCCAATGGGTTTCATCTCTTGAAACTGGTGGCCATCAAAACCCAAACTCAGGGCACGCCCCAAGATCTCCGACGCCAAGCCGAGCAAGCGTTATTTCAACAAAAAGCGATGGCTGCACTGGAGACCTGGCGGTCGCAGCTGCTGGCGCAATGCTATGTAGATATCTTAGTGCCTGATTTACAAATGGCGGAGTTTGCCCATCATGAAACCTCCCTCGACCCCACCGCCCAAAGCGCCTCTTAATACGCGTCCCCAACTGATCATTACCAGTGGAGAGCCTGCTGGCATTGGCCCTGACCTGCTGTGCGCACTTTTTGCAACGGATCAGCTTCCTGATGCAGATTACTGGGTGTTGGGCGATCCTCAGATTTTCAAGACTCGAGCTCAATCTCAGGGCTTATTACTGGAAGTTGTTTCTACCCCAAACCCCGCTCCCTTCAAGCGTGGCTATATGCCCATAAAAGCCATCACACATCCCCATAGAGTGACGCCTGGCCAACCCTGTCCCAATACCGCACCCTATGTATTTGCGCAGCTGCAAGAGGCCTTGCGCTACTGTCAAAAAACACAAGCTGCTTTGGTCACCTGCCCCCTTGATAAATCGATTCAAGCCCAACAGGAATCTGACTTTCGAGGGCATACGGATTATCTGGCGATGCATACCCACACCCCCTGTGTGACCATGATGCTGGCTGCAGGTGATTTTCGAGTTGCTCTGGCAACCACGCATGTTCCTTTTCGAGAGATTTTAAAAGCGCTCACACCTGAAGCCCTCGAGCGTACGATTGTTCACACCCATCAAGCCTTACGAGATTTGTTTGGCATCGCACATCCCCGTATTGGGATTTGCGGCTTAAACCCTCATGCAGGCGATCAAGGGTTGCTGGGATTGGAGGAAAAAACCCTGATGCAGCCAATCTTAGATAGACTTCAAAAGCAGGGATTGTGCCTCAGCCAGCCTTTATCGCCTGACAGTGCCTTCACAGAAGGCTCTCGCAGATCTTACGATGCCTTTATCGCCCTCTATCATGACCAGGGCTTGATTCCCATTAAAACGTTATCCTTTGACCGAGCGGTGAATCTTACGTTGAATCTCCCCTTTATTCGCACCTCCGTGGATCACGGTACGGCATATGCCCTTGCCGGTACAGCGAAAGGCTCTCACGAAAGCCTCAAAGCAGCCATTCAATTGGCTTATACACTCCAAAAAAATCGAGTATGACCTCATGAAAATACAAAACCATAGTCCTCGCAAACGCTTTGGACAGAACTTCTTGATCAATCATGCGATCATTGATTCCATACTTCAGATCATTCAGGCCCAGCCGGATGATCCCTTCATTGAGATTGGCCCTGGACTGGGCGCTCTCACCTATCCCCTCTTACATCACCTCAAACACCTGACTGTCATTGAATTGGATCGAGATCTGATTCCTTTGCTGCAAGCCAAAGCAGATGCCCATAGAGGATCATGGGGCGCCTTACAGATCCTCCATCAAGATGTCTTAAAAGCGGATTGGTCTGCGCTGCTCTCACAATGCCATAAAACCCGAATCATTGGGAACTTGCCTTATAATATCTCAACGCCGCTCTTATTTTTACTCTTTGGGTATGCCAGCCACATTCAAGATATGCATTTTATGCTGCAGTTAGAAGTGGTTGAGCGTTTGGCTGCATCGCCCCACTCCAAGACCTATGGACGGTTGAGCGTGATTGCGCAGGCATTATGTGAGGTTGAGTTGCGCCTCATAGTCCCCAAAGAATCTTTTAACCCTATCCCTCAAGTGACATCTGCCATCGTCAAGCTCACCCCCAAGGCTCTGTTACCCTCTCTTGAAACTCTCAAACGTTTAGAAGCTTTGACACACCTGGCTTTTCATCAACGGCGCAAGCAATTAAAAAATACTTTGGGTAGCCAGATTGCGCTTGAAAAACTAGAGCAACTGGGCATCAATCCTCAGGATCGCCCTGAAAACGTAAGTGTTGCCCAGTATGTGCAGTTGGCAGAAATCTCAATATGAGACTTTGAGCCTTCGAAATTTTGAGACCTCTATTTCTTTTTGGGCGCAATCAAATCCGTGATTGAGCCATCGTACATCTCAACCGCCATCGCAATGCTTTCAGAAAGCGTTGGATGAGGATGAATGGTGAGGGCAATATCCTCTGCATCACAGCCCATTTCAATGGCCAGTGCAGCTTCTGAGATCAGATCCCCTGCGTTAGGGCCCACAATACTGCAACCTATGATGCGATGGGTTTTCTCATCGAAAAGGACTTTAGTGATCCCCTCATCGCGTCCCATACTCAAAGACTTGCCAGATGCAGCCCACGGGAAAACGCCTTTGCCATAGCTGATGCCCTGCTCTTTGGCTTGATTCTCTGTGATTCCCACCCATGCAACCTCAGGGTCGGTGTAGGCAACCGAAGGAATGACTTTGGGTTCGAAGAAATGCTTCATGCCGCAAATGACCTCTGCGGCGACTTTGGCTTCATGCACTGCTTTATGGGCCAGCATGGGTTGTCCGACGATATCGCCGATCGCAAAAATATGAGGGATGTTGGTACGCATTTGTTTGTCAACTGGAATGAAGCCCTTCTCATCCACTTGAATACCCGCCTTGTCAGCGCTCAGCCATTTACCATTGGGCGTACGGCCTACAGATTGTAAGATCCCGTCATAGCGAACAGGCTCTGCAGACGCGTTTTTGCCTTCAAAAGTCACATACAGGCCCTCTTTTTTGGCCTCAACTTTAGCAACCTTGGTTTCGAGTAAAATCTTATTGTACCGGGTTGAAACCCATTTCTCATAAGGCTTGACGATGTCTTTGTCCACACCATTCATCAATTGTGGCAAGAACTCGACGATGTCAATCTGAGAACCCAGTTGATGATAGACCGTCGCCATCTCCAACCCAATAATCCCACCGCCAATGACCAAGAGTTTGGAAGGAATCTGTTTGAGCGTCAGTGCACCGGTTGAATCAAAAATTCTGTCATCTTGAGGCAAAAAGGGCAAGTGCACAGGCCTGGAGCCCGCTGCAATCACGCAGTGCTCAAATTGAATCAGCGCTGTTTGGCCATTCTCTTGTATCACGGATAACTGATGGGATCCTGCAAAAGCCCCCACGCCTTGAACAACCTCCACTTTGCGTTGCTTCGCCAGCATTTTCAAGCCACTGGTGAGTTTGCCGATCACAGATTTCTCAACCCAGGCACGCAGCTTTGCAGTGTCAATACGGGGCTTTTGAAAGGTAATACCCAAATCCGCCATATGGCTGGACTCATCTAAGACTTTCGCCGCATGCAATAAGGCTTTGGAGGGGATACACCCGACATTCAAGCACACACCTCCGATCTCACTGAATTTTTCAACCAGCACCACCTTTTTACCCAAATCCGCTGCACGAAACGCTGCAGTATAACCCCCAGGGCCACTGCCTAACACCAGAACTTCTGTCGATATATTTTTGACATCACTCATTTTCTTGATTCCCCTCTATCTTATTTTTTATAAAAGCAGCTCGCGCAAGTCAGATAAATAACTGGTAACACGAACGATAAAAGCCCCTGCTTGCGCCCCATCAATCACCCGATGGTCTACGGATAATGAGAGGGGGAGCATCAAACGCGGAATAAAACCATGTGCGCCATCATAGACAGGCTTCATGGACGCTTTAGAGACGCCTAAGATGCCGACTTCAGGCATATTCACAATGGGAGTGAACCCATGTGTGCCAACGTTTCCAAGGCTTGAAATCGTAAAGCAACCCCCTTGCATATCTGTTGGCTTGAGTTTGCCTTCACGGCCTTTTTTAGCGAGCTCTGAGAGGTCTTTCGCAATCTCATAAATCCCCTTTTGATCGGCATTAAGAATCACAGGTACCACAAGACCGTTAGGAGTATCGACCGCAACGCCGATATGAACATATTTTTTGAGAATTAAGTTCTCGCCATTGGGGCTCAAGGAAGCATTCATCTCAGGAAATTCAATCAGCGCTTTCGCAATGGCTTTCACAATAAAAGCAACAGGCGTGACTTTGACGCCCAGCTTTTCTGCTGCCAATTTTTTTTCAACCCGAAAGGCTTCTAAGTCTGTGATATCTGCATCTTCAAAGAAAGTGATATGGGGGATCTTGACCCAGTTGCGATGTAAATTCGCCCCACTGAGTTTTTTAATTCTGGACAAGGGTTGGGACTGTACAGGGCCAAATTTTGCGAAATCGACATGAGGATCTGGAATCAAACCCAAACCCGATTCCGTACCGGAAGCAGATGCGTTCGAGGACAGTCTGGATTGAACATGCTGAGTCAAATCCTCTTGCGTGATCCGCCCTTTAGGCCCTGTGGCAGAAATACGCTCTAAATTGACCCCCATCTCTCGCGCCAGACGACGAACCATGGGGCTTGCGTGCGTGGGCTGTGGGGAGGGTTCAGCAGCGGATACCTGTGTTTGGGCAGGTACTTGGATAGAGGCTGTAGGCTGTTCAGGCGTTTGCGCAGGAGCAATAGGGACTACAGGCACTTCTGCACTCGCAGTGTCCGCACTTTTGACTTTTAAGATCAACGTGCCTTGAGAGACTTTATCTCCCGCTTTCACCAAAATTGCTTGAACCACTCCTCCAAAAGGGGCAGGGACTTCCATCGTCGCCTTGTCCGTCTCCAGTGAGAGAAGAGAGGCCTCAGGGGCAATCGTATCCCCTACTTTGACCAAAACCTCAATCACATCCACATCATGATATTCGCCGATATCTGGCACTAGGACTTCTTTTAACACAACGGCATCCCTCTCTAAAATTAAAACCTCCTGGGCATGGTAAGCGCTTCCCTGCTTTTCGTCAATCCAATAACGCCAAAACGCTCATTAAAAAGAAAATCCCCCTTGTTATTTTCAAAAAATTACGCTACTGTGCCTTCTCAATCAGGAGAGGTGTCCGAGTGGCTGAAGGAGCACGCCTGGAAAGTGTGTATACGGCAACGTATCGCGGGTTCGAATCCCGCCCTCTCCGCCAGGGTTTATAGGGTCTCAATGTTTGAGGCAATCGGCAATCGATCATCACTTGACTAAGAAGTCAGACACATGTGCTTGACCTGCCCATTATCACACTGTTCCACAACAGCTCTTGACGACCGCAAAGTCGAAAGCCACAATCCAGCTGCTATTGCTTCGAGAATAACAGCCTTCAAGTGGGAACACTTGCATTCCCCCCATCTCCCCTTATAATTCCTCCCATCTTCACATGACACCCACCATACCCATGCCTATTCAAAAGCCTTCTTTTTTACTCCTGATGTTGCTGATCTCCTTCGGTTCTATCACGGCTGTCACCTACACGCCCGGGCTTCCTGCCCTCAGTGCGTTTTTTCAGGTTGATTCCACCACCGCCAATCTCACGATGACAGTCTTTCTCATTGGTTATGCTGTAGGTCAGTTGCTGTATGGCCCTCTCTCCCATCGCTTTGGGTACAAAAATGCGCTGTACATCGGCATCAGCCTTGAGATTGTCTCCTCCCTTTTATGCGCACTCTCCTCTCAGCTCCATAGCTTCTGGTTATTGGTTTTGGCAAGATTAGGGATGGCCTTGGGGGCCAGTGTCGGGTTGAAGATGACATTCACCTTGGTCGCGGCCAGTTATTCCCAAGAGCGCGCCCGCAGTATCATCTCGCACCTGATGATCGCCTTTGCCATCACGCCTGCACTGGGTGTTGCCGTGGGAGGGGTCTTGGTCAATGCCTTTTCCTGGGTTTCGACTTTTTATTTGATGGCCCTGTATGGATGCCTGATTTTGTGGCTCGTGATTCGAATGCCAGAAGCCTCAATCACCAAAGACCCTCAGGCACTGCAGCTCAAAAAGATTTTTCAACACTATGCACTGACGCTCAAAACCCTTCAATTACCCCTCGCAGCTTCTCTCATGGGGATTGGAACCTCCTTCGTGTATGTTTTTGCAAGCCTGTCACCCTTTATCGCTATGCAAGTGATGGGCCTTACACCCAGTGAGTACGGCTTCTGGAGCTTGATCCCTCCTATTGGCCTGGTGCTAGGCTCTCAATGCTCTGCCAAACTCAACAAAACACTCTCCTCCTTTCAAGCGATCTTCTTAGGCCTGGGGATTATGGTGCCAGGGGTTTTAGCCATGCTGTTCGGGTTTTTACACGGAAAGATCACACCCGCTTATTTGTTCGTGCCTTTGGTCATCATCTACCTTGGATTTGGATTTGTATTCTCGAACGCCGCAAGCATTGCCACACGGGCCTTGGAAGACAAATCGAATGCCTCTGCCATGATGAGCTTTTTCAACATGGCCCTCCCCACACTCAGCGTATTGCTGGTGGGGTTATGCCACACGCATTTAGTCTATCTGTTATCAGGTTATTACTGCGTGCTGGCCCTGATCGCTATTGGCTTGGCAGTCCTATTATTTAAAATAAAAATTCGCTAAAATATTTTTTTGATACAAAGTTTATATTGACATTTCTCTTATGATTTGCTAGACTTGCCAGGAATTAGGTAGATTAGGGAAGGTATGGCAGGGACAGCGCAACAGAATTTAGAGGCTCCGTTAGAAGCACTGCAGGTAAGTGCTAACCGCTACTACTTTCTTTATTTGCAGCAGATTTTTGTAACACTTGGGGTTCAGCCTAACGACATCACGTTCAATGCGCCATTGTGCTACCTATGCAACCAGATTCCTTCCTTTAATCAGGTGGCAAACGCACTTTTTGGCAGTAACCCACAGCACCATACCGCAGTGAAATACTCACCTGACCTCAACTACTCTAAATTCTACGAAAACTTAAGCGCAGAGCTTTCTTCTCAGGAGTTTTTCGACTTTTTGCTTGTGCCGAGTACTGATTTTCCTATGAAATTTCCGCAATCAACGCTCGAGCAGGCAATCCAAGACTTAATTCACGCGATCATGGTCAATGATAATGAGATCTTAGATAACCTGGGTGATGCGATCGAGGCTTTAGACGAAGAGTATGCAAGGCCTAGCGTGAAGAGATCGCGCATCTTTAAGTCTCTTCTCCCTTTTCTCGATGACACCCCTAAGGGTTCAAACTCACCCGTTAGAACAGGAGAGAGATTGGCTCGACTGAAGCAACAACAGATAGCAGACTTTCATCCGCAGCGTGATGGTCGTATGCCTACTATCCCTCATTTTGCTTACACAAAACAACATTCTTGGAAACAAGCAAACCTAGGCAAACAGCTCAGCTTAGGCACCCAAGTTCGTAGAAACCTTAGCTTTGGCGTTGAAAACCTGTATACGGGCGTTGATCCTTTATGGGAGCGTTGGCTTCAACAGCAAGGTGATGCAAATCCAGTCGTCTACTTCAATCTTTTAGTCTCTGATGAAAGCACAAAAAATTACCCAAAACGCCTTGAAGCACAAGGCTCATCAGCGCTTCAACAGGCTGGAAAGACTCACTCTAATTTGCATGTTGTCAATATCCCTGCCAATGGCGGATGGATGAGTAGGCAAACCTACTTGCAAACCCAAGTTGAAGATCAGTTGTTGACGGTTAAAAATATGCAAGAGGAAATGCTTAAGGCGATACTTTGCAATATGCAAGGCATACAAATTAATGAAGAGACATGGAGCAAAATCAAAAAGGGAGATCTTAAAAAATATGAGGGCCTTGAGAGTGCTGGGGGTAGGCATACGTTAGAAAACAGTTTACACAAAAGAACAATCATTGGGGCACTCATCAATGAGAGCACCAAAGAGGTGCTGGGCCCAACATTTACCGCCGCTCTTTCTCCCGCCCAGCATCAAGCCGTGTGGATGCATGTCACGCACTATCAACTGCCCCGCTTGATCCTGGAGGCTGTGAATCCTGCGTTCTTTCACTTCACCTGCAAGGATGCGATTGATCGTGGCGGTGTTGCCTCTGCCGTTTTTAATTTAATGGAATCCATCAAAATGGGTAAACCACTCACTCAAAAAGAATTTAATACAGCCATCCATGCTGCAGCCCTGATGGTCAAAGGCCGCGGGATGAATTCTCACTTCAATCGCCTGTGGAATTTTGTTGATTGCTATGTGGATGGGAACTTTGACACTCTGATGCAGGATAATCAACGGCGTTGGTTGATTCG
This sequence comes from Thiotrichales bacterium, assembly GCA_023266165.1. GTDB lineage: Bacteria > Pseudomonadota > Gammaproteobacteria > Francisellales > CACEW01 > JAHFRR01. The sequence goes on along the minus strand of JAHFRR010000019.1, from coordinate 5,379 downwards.
ATGGCGTAATATGCATTGCCCCCAAGAACGAGTGCCAGATGTCTTAACGACATTTCTCGATAAAACAGCTCCAACTTTAGACCAGGCTGATGAGCTTTGTGCAATGGGGCTTGTAAGAAAGGCTGCAACGTTCAAGGCCAGCAGGCGCGGCCTTTTGCTGGAAACAGCAACACGCCTTGTTTTTTTGCCTGACTCTCGTGTCGCCGATGAAGCGGCTAAGATTCAAAAGCTTGCAGACCAGTTTCTTGCGACCAAAGGATTTTCTATTTTTTATAAAATCGCAGGTGCACTCAAAGAGCTGATAGGAACTCTCACAGGCAATCAACAGTTAGTGAAAACAGGTCTTGCAATTCAAGAGCGTGGCAAGCAGGCACAAGCATCTGAATTTGCAAGGCTGAGCACAGCATTTCGAAACGCTCTATCACACGATGAGAGCCTTAGGTTGCCAATGACTCACACTTTCTAGAAGACTTGAAACGCTAACGCGCTTCCAGATCCCATCCACACACCAAGAAATCACAGCCAGCCGCTAGAGTTTTGTTGCATACTGCGTTGAAGTCACTGGTCTTCGAAGCTTCCATGCTGAGATCATCACTGAAGATTTTACCTTGAAACCCCCACTGCCCCTTCAAGAGATCCTGAATCCAGATCTGAGATTGCGAGGCAATGTGGTGAGGATCGATGTGCGTATATCGCGCGTGGGCAACCATAATGCCCTCAACCTCCGGCGCTAAGGCCTGAAAGGGCCAAAGATCCGTTTTGAGCAATGATTGAAGATCATGGGTATCATCCGTCGCGGATTCGACGTGCGTGTCGCCTACAAGGTTTCCATGCCCCGGGAAGTGCTTGAGGATGGCAGGCATGCCCGCTTCATGCAAGCCTTCAATCATTGAGCGCGCCAGTAGGGTGACAATATGAGGATGGGCATCAAAGGCCCGTGTGCCAATCACTTTAGAAATGGGGTTATACAGATCGATGACAGGCGCGAAGCTCACATCGACCCCCCATTGCAATAACTCGCTGGCGAGTGTGAAACCATGAGAAAATGCACCTTTGAGGGCGGCGTTGGGCAGTTGATGATACAGCTCACCCCAATGCCTGAGAGAGGGGAGCGGGGTAAACCCCGCTTGAAATCTCTGAACACGCCCGCCCTCTTGATCCACATAAATAAGCAGGCGAGGAGATTTGATGGCATGAATGGCATGCGTTAATTGTTTCAACTGCGCAGGGTTCTCATAGTTTCGAGTAAACAGTAAAACCCCTGAAACACCGGGTTGTTGGAGCTTTTGAATCTCTTGATCTGTCAAGCTTAAACCTGAAATGCCCAGAATCCATGGGCCTTCTGGGATATTCAAGAAAATCGACATGTTATGCTCCTTGACTGTAAAGCGCGTGAAGCCATTGATTGAACTTTTCCCCTCGCTCGTTGTAATTTTTAAATTGGTCGAAGCTGGCGCACGCAGGAGAAAATAAGACGCAGTCCCCTATTTGGCTGATCTCCCGTGCTTTTGCCATAGCCTCTTTGAGATGTTCAACGCAGAGCGCCTGCGGGAAGCTTTGCGCAATAATAGCCTGATCTTGCCCATACACGATGCAGGTTTTCACACAGCCGATGGCCTCCATGGCGAGTGGCGCAAAGTCTTGCCCTTTACCCACCCCCCCTAGCAGCAAAATCAGATGTGCACGAGCGGGATCTTTCAAAGACCTGATCGCAGCAGCTGTCGCTCCAACGTTCGTCCCTTTGGAATCGTTATACCAATCAACCCCCTGAAAGCATCCTATCCATTGGCAACGATAGGGAAGACCTGGAAACGCTTTCAGAACATGTGCCTGCGTGTCTTCAGGAATCTTAAAAGAAGCGACCAACTTCAATGCCGCAGCTACATTGGCTCTGTGGTGTTTTGCCTGCAAAGTTTTGCTCAAAATTAAATTCTGGGTATCATGAAGATCAAACCGCAACACCTGAGTCTGTGGCGACAGAGAAAGAGAGGGTGCGGGATGCAGATCGTGGGGCAGAACCAAAAAGTCCGTGTGTTGCGCGATACACCATTTTGCGCCGTAATACTCGTCAAGATCCTGATGCCAATCCAGATGGTCAGGCTCAAGATTTAAAACTGCAGCTGCAAGACTTTTCATGTTGGGGGTTGAGTAGAGCTGAAAGCTCGAGAGCTCCATCACATAGACATCGATCGTAGCGTCCAATAAATCCAGCGCAGGAACCCCCAGATTCCCCCCAACGGCAACGTTCAGCCCATGGGCCTTCAAGAGCTCTCCCACCAGCGTTGTGACCGTGCTTTTACCGTTGGTGCCCGTGATGGCAATAACAGGTGCTTTTGCATGGTCTAAAAATATTTTGATATCGCTGTAGACAGGAATCCCCTGCTCTTTAGCCCAGATAAGCACAGGGTGGCTGGGCTTGAAGCCAGGACTGGCAATGATTTGGGAGATATTAAAATGTTGAGTCGTTTTTAAGAAATCATGTGATAAAAGCATGGTAGAGGATGTGACAGTCTCTGGCGTGTCATTCACCTGGAGCGTAGAGATCCCTTGGTGGGATAAAAATTTTATCACGCTCTGTCCGGTGATGCCTGCACCTAAAATGAGAGTCTGGGGCAGATGAGGCAAGTACTGCCGAAAAACCTCCGTGAGTTTCTCTACCGTATTGGCTTGAATAGCGTGGTGTAGCTGGGTAAATTGTTGCTGAAGAGAAGCACGCAACTCCGGATGATTCAGTAAAGCCAAAAGCTCTGAAGTCAAGGCTTCAGGGGTGACTTGATGTTGTAATAACTCAGGGACTAAGGCCTGATTGGCAATAATATTAGGGAGGGAAAAATAGCGGATCTTGACCATCCTTTTGGCAATCTGGTAGGAGATCTTAGAAAGCTTATAGGCCACAACCATCGGGGTTTTATAGAGCATGGCCTCTAGCGTGACGGTTCCTGATGTGGCTAAAGCGACATCTGCACTGGCCAACACCTGATGGGCATTGCCCTGAATGAGCTGAATGTTATGGTGCGCAAGTTCGGGCTTAAAGGGCTCAAAAACAGAAGCTAAACCCTCATGGGCCATGGGTAAAATCACCTGGAGATCTGGGAGCTGCGCACGACAGAGCGCAATGGCTTTCAGGTAATCGGGTAACAACTGAGTGATTTCATGTGAACGACTGCCCGGTAAGACAGCTAAAATAAGCCTATTAGGGTCTAACCCTAGTGCCTGGCAGGCTTGAGCACGGGGTTTTTCAAGAGGAATATGATCTGCTAAGGGGTGCCCTACAAACCAAGCGGAATGTTGATATTTCTCAAAAATCGGGACTTCAAAAGGAAAGAGACACAACACCCCGAGCGTTGCTTTTAAAATTTTATGAATGCGCCAGGCTTTCCAGGCCCAAATAGAAGGGCTGACATAGTGGAGGGTTTTGATAGAGTACTTTCGTAAGCTTTTTTCAAGCGTGAGGTTAAAGTCAGGGGCATCGATCCCGATGAACAAATCCGGCGGATTTTTTTTAAAATATCGCGTCAGTCGCCATCGAATCCCTAAAATTTTAGGGAGCTTTTTTAAAACCTCTAAAAACCCCATCACGGCAAGATCTTCAGCGCGATACAAAGACTGAAACCCCAGTGCTCGCATGTGAGGGCCCAAGATGCCCTCAATCTGACAATGAGGATCAATACGCCTTAAAGCCTGAATAACAAAGACACCCAGCTGATCTGCTGAGCTTTCCGCAGCAACGATGCCAATCCGCAGGGGGCCTTTTGATGCAGACATCAGCGCACGATGCCTCGCGTGGCGCGCCTTAAGAAATCGCTCAGCAACTTCACCTCAGGAGCCTCCGCTACCATCTCCTCCAGTTGGACAATGGCATCTGCCACCAACAAGCCCTGACGATAGATAATCTTATAGGCCTGACGCAGGTGATTGATGGCCTCGTGGGAAAATCCACGACGCTTCAAACCTTCGACATTGAGGCCGCAAACACTCACATCCGCCCCTCCCGTCAACATCACATACGGAGGCACATCTTTGCTGACCATAGAGGCATGAGAGATAAAGGCATGCGCGCCGATTTGCACAAACTGATGCACAGCACAGAGCCCACTGATAATCACGTGATCATCGATCGTCACATGCCCTGCAATTTGCGCGCCATTGACCAAGATGCAATGATCCCCCACCACGCAATCGTGGGCGAGATGGACATAGTTCATGAATAGGTTATCGTTGCCAACGACCGTCACACCAGTGCCCTGCGTGGTTCCGCGATGCAACGTCACACCTTCGCGAATGACATTGTCATCTCCAATGACCACACGCGTAGGTTCACCGCGATATTTTTTATCTTGATTGGCCTCACCGACAGAAGCAAACTGGTAGATTTTATTGCGCTTACCTATGACTGTATGCCCGTTGATGACGACATGCGGGCCGACCCACGTGTCATCTCCCAAAACCACATCAGGGCCAATCACAGAGAATGGTCCGATCGAGACATTTTTGCCGATCTTCGCCCCCGGATCGACGACGGCTCGGGGATCTATCACACCGTTACCTTCTTATAAGCAGCCATCAGATCTGCGCTGCACACCAACGCACCCTCAACGCGCGCCTCCACCGAGGCTTTATAAACGCCTTGTTTGTTCCTACCTAAAACAGAGTAAAACTCAATGGTATCTCCTGGCACAACAGGTCTTTTGAACCTTGCGTTATCGACACCTGCGAAATAAAACAGATGGTCTTCTTTTAAAGCCATCCCTTGAGATTCCATGCTCTTAAAAGCCAGAATCCCCGTGGCTTGCGCCATAGCCTCTAGAATCAACACCCCTGGCATCACGGGGAACTGGGGAAAGTGCCCTGTAAACTGCGGTTCGTTGAAAGTCACATTTTTAATAGCTTTGATGTACTCACAAGGAACCAGCTCAATCACCCGATCAACCAGCAAGAAGGGATATCGATGGGGCAAATATTTTAAAATCTGTTGAATATCCATGACAGTGTCCATGATTTTGCTTTCCTCGTGCCTATTATTTTTTTGCTCTCTAACTTTTCTATTTTTTTATTTTTCTATTTATTTATTTTTCTATCTTGTCTTTATCTATCTTATCAACCACGCGCTCAAATATTTTTTAAACCAACTGGTTTTTCTATCAGACGGAGGTTTCAGATATCCTCCGAGCTGCTCTCCAAGTCTTTCCAAGGCTTTGAAGCGTTTTGCCATCTCATCTAAGTGGATAAACCGCATCATATTACGCTGCCAAATTCGTTTTTCTTGAACCGTGATCGCAGAGCCATACTCGCCAGACTTCAGGCTCTGACCCACCGTCGAGGCCCCTGCCAATATCACACGATCTTCCAATGTCAAATGCCCTGCAATGGCGCTGCTAC
>JAHFRR010000018.1 GCA_023266165.1 Thiotrichales bacterium | reverse complement strand
TTTATTATAGATTGATTAAATTTGAGGGATAGAAATGATTTTAGTAACGGGCGCTGCGGGGTTTATTGGGTTTCACCTAACTCAACTTTTGTTAGAGCGGGGGGATCAGGTACTGGGTTTAGATAATCTCAATGATTACTATGATGTGAATCTCAAGCTGGCTCGAGTAGAGCATTTAAAAAAATACCCCAATTTTCAATTTGTTAAAATGGATCTCGTGAATAGAGAAGGATTGACAAGTCTATTTGAAAAGCATCGCTTTAAAAAAGTAGTGAATCTCGCTGCGCAAGCAGGAGTGAGGTATTCCATTGAGAACCCGTATGCGTACCTGGATTCTAATTTGACAGGCTTTCTCAATATCATTGAAAACTGTCGTCATTTTGAGATTGAACATCTGGTTTACGCCTCTACCAGCTCCGTCTATGGTGCCAACACGGCGCAGCCCTTTTCAGAAGACCAGACGGTCGAGCATCCTTTGGCGCTGTATGCCGCAACGAAAAAAGCCAATGAGCTGATCGCCCATTCGTATTCTAACCTTTATAAGCTCCCCACTACGGGCTTGAGGTTTTTTACGGTTTATGGCCCTTGGGGTCGGCCGGATATGGCATTGTTTTTATTTACTCGAGCCTTGCTGGAGGGGCGTCCGATTGATGTCTTCAATCATGGGAATATGGTTCGAGATTTTACCTATGTGAGTGACATCGTTGAAGGCGTGAAGCGGGCGATGGATCACGTCGCACAACCTGATCCTGCCTGGGATAGCGACCATCCCACACCTGCTTCCAGCTTTGCGCCTTATCGGATTTATAATATCGGCAATAGCCGACCCACTCAGTTGATGGACTATATCCATGCGCTCGAAGACAACCTGGGCATCCAGGGGACGTACAACATGATGCCGATGCAAAAGGGCGATGTGCCCTCAACATGCGCAGATGTTTCACGTCTCGAACGCGATTTAGGATATCGCCCGCAAGTAACTGTCCAAGAGGGCGTGGCAACGTTTGTCAGATGGTATCGGGCGTTTTATAAAGTTGCTTTATAAGAGCACACCCAGTAATGTCCCTTGACTGCCATTGTTTAATGGGATATTCCAATATTTTTCTAGCTGCCGTACTCTATCTGCGGAGATAGAGCGCATCGTCATGCTGGAGGGCATCTGTTGGTTGCACACCCTGTTTGGACTGCCTGGGTTTGAGCTATCAGGCAGCACGGGGAATTCTCGGAGTGTACAAAAGGGTTCGTTACTGGGGAATCGATTCAGCTTAAGTTCGGGTACAGCATGAATCAGTGCTGTGAGTGCAGCATGAAAATCCCCTTCGAGCTTGATTTGCTTTCGGCGTTTACCCGTAGAAAACGCCACAGAGAGCAGAACCAATAAGGCTTGAAAGCTCCCTGGATTCTGGGTTTTAGCCAACACCTCTAAAATCACAGCTCGCCAGGTTCGGTTAGAGAGCCAGGTGCTGGGGTGCAGCAGCTTTTTAGGAGGATTGGCATAAGCGTGTAAAACTGCTCGAAATTTTATTTCTTGAGAGCCTTCTGTGCGATAGTAAACATCGAGGTATTCGTTTCTTGTCATGGTTATACTCCTTGTTGAATGCTAGGTTGAAGAATGGGTTGAAAGGTTGCTGGATATAGGTGAGAGAGATGCTGCTGGATGGGCGTTGTATATTGAGAAAGAAGCCCTGACTTTGCCGTTTCAAGCGTATGACTGATCTCTCTCAGCGCAGCGCGAAAATGCTGCCCTGAATTATGCAGAACGCCGATATCTTTCTGTTGAAAGATATCTTGAAAGGTTTTTTGGATCTGCTCGCCTGTCATCTCTTGATGACTGGGCGTTTGTAGCGAGTGCCCAAAATTTTTAAGGATGGCGGCTTTTTGACTGCCCAGACGGTATTGCCAAAAAAATTGTGCCTTGACGCTTTCACAGTAAGCGGTGCAGATCTGTAGGAGACGTGCGATCAGGTCTGGAATGATCGTTCGCACCTGCACTTCCCATGTCAGAGCGCATGGAATGGGCGCAGTGGGTTGAACAAGCGTTGCTGTGGGCACGTTGGCCTGTGTGTGAAGCGTGGTGTCCACCTGCGCCTGAAGGCTGAGCATGTGTTGATGCGCTTGATGTAAGTCTGTTGCATGTTGCATGGCGTGGGTGCGATACGTGAGATTTTCTTGACGTAGCTTTTCGTTGAATTCGTTGGCGCTGTGCAGTTGCTGGCGCAAGGCATCCCATTCTAGGTGTTGTGCACGCCATTGATTAGAGATTGAGAGTGCTTCATCGTATGCGATTTTGAGCTGTCCTATTTCGTTGTGTAAGGCCTCTACTTCATGGTTTTGGCGTTGGACTCTTGAAGTGCATTCTTCTATCTGCTCGAAGCATTGCAGTAGGTCTTTTTCCAGTGTGATGGCCTTCTCTGTCATCAAGATCAGCACGTTTTTGCGTTGGCAGCTGTACTCTTCTAGCAAGCGTTGAATTGCGGGTGTGAGCTTTGAGGGGGCAGTGGCAAGCTGTGCTTTCAGTTCGCATAGGAACGTATAAAAATCCTCATAGTATACAAAAGCCTTGCGGAGCTTGAGGTGTGCAGGTTGAATTTGAAGGCAAGGCGGCGTATCGCTGATATGTGACACCCCTTCAAAATGCGCAATGAGGATGCCTATCTCTTTGGGTTTTGGTCGAAATTTGCCAGCATGCCAAGGCTCTAAGAGGATTTGGCAGAGCTTTGCTGTGAATTCAGTGATCAGCGTTTCTTGGATTTCTTGGGCTGACATCATGATCTTTACTCCATTTAGATTTATTTAAGATCTATTATGGATCTAATAAAGACCTATGTCAACATATAAAATAAACAAATTTGAAAAATAAATGAAAGCAAGCAGTAACAGATGAGGAAAGTTATGGTCAATCGCTGGCATTTCAGCATCACATTTTTGAAATTAAGCAGTCTCTTGACATATTGTCTGTTATTTAACTATCATGACACCATGAACCTCCAAAAATTTCTCACCGTTTTTATTTTTGCTGTCTTTGCGATAACCTTGGCCTATGGGCGCTTTGGGGTGAGTTGGCAAGGGTTATTCGGTGTGTTCTTTTTAGGGATTTCAGGGCGACTGGTCTATTGGGATTTTCGTTTTTATCGATTACCCGATTTTTGGACGCAGCTATTGCTATGGGTAGGGTTACTGATCAATTGGCACGGCGAATTCACCTCGCTTCCCAGCGCGGTGATGGGCGCTGTGGTCGGGTATTGCAGCTTTTGGGGAATTCGATGGGTGTTTCATGCTTTCACCCATAAAGAAGGTTTAGGGCTTGGGGATTGTAAACTCTTAGCGGCCCTTGGAGCCTGGTTGGGTTGGCAAGCATTGCCTCTACTCGTGCTGATCGCAAGTCTGTTGGGTTTATTATTTTCCCTGTTCTGGCTTTACGGACGAGGCAAGCCATGGCAACACCCCGTTCCTTTTGGCCCGATGTTATTACTGGCTGGGGTTTGGATGGTATTTTTTTGATTTCTAAAAATCTGCAAATTCAAAAAATTCGTCTATACTGCACATCCGATACATTGATTTAAGACAAACAACATAAGATCATGAAACCGTACTCCATGCCCGTATCCGTACAGACATCTCCCGTGTTTCTGAAAATAATAGAGACCTCCTTACATCCTTCTCAAGATGCCTATGTGCGCATTCCAAAAGCGCTCTATCAGGCTCTGAAGCCTGATATCCACGGTGCTGTTAATGCAGAAGTGCTCTTAGAGGCCTGTGTTGATCTTGCCCTGAAAAATCAGTTAGTGCTTTCGTAGCGCATCACAGTACGCTCGTAGATCTTCTTATGACACACCTCGTTCAAATAGCTGCTTAAGTTAGCAGGCTTTTTCATCATAGAGAAAACAAAATTATTCTCAGAAAACGCAGAGCGCTTATATCGATTGTAAAATGATGGCAACTATTGTGCTGTGTAGCCCCCATCAATAGGAATCATTGCACCTGTGATAAATGCAGCAAGGGGTGTGCACAGATAGTAGATCAGGCTCGCCACTTCTTCTGGCTGCCCCAGGCGACCGAGGGGTTGTTCGAGGGCTTCGGCCTTATGAACATCAGCAAGGCGAGCCCCAGAACGTGCACAATAGCGCTCTACAGCGTGATGATAGAGAGGTGTTTCGATCGTGCCTGCAGCTACCAGATTGGCTCTGATGTTATAACTGGCATAGTCCAACGCTGTTGTTTTCGCAAGGCTTCCTAATGCTGCTTTGCTTGCGCCGTAGAGCATGGAGTTGGGTTTTCCAATAAAGTTTTGATCAGATCCGACATAGACGATTGAGCCGCCTTTGTGTTTCATAAGAGGCAACAGGTGTTTTGTTAACAGAAATGCGCTTTTAAAATTGATAGAAAAAATTCTTTCATAGTCGTCTTCTGATGAATTCTCAATAGTTGCAGAGAAATGAATGCCTGCGCTGCAGACAAGCGCATCTAGGGTCAAGATTTTTTTTGAGGCCTGATCAATAGCCCCCATGAGCTTGGGGATGTCTACAAGATCGCATTGAATGACATCAAGAGCAGGATGCGAAAATGGCATGTCTTGTCTATCTAAGACGGTAACCTGATAGCCATTTTCTAAAAATTGCTTGACAGTTGCAAGTCCAATTCCACTTGCGCCTCCACTGATCAATAGAGTTTTCATAAGAGGGGGGGTTGTTGTCATTGGATGCTCCTGAATGGCAAGAAAGATTCAAGCTCTGATGCTAAAAGTGTATTCACCACCCTCCCTGCATTCTCAGAGGATATTTTAAGAAAAGCCTCGTGTGAAAGTGCGGCGCCATCGCTTGAGCTATCCGTGATAGAGCGGATGATGCAAAGAGGCGTATTTTCCAAATGACAGACCTGCGCGATGGCTGTGCTTTCCATATCCACGGCAAGCGCGTATGGGAAAAGCGTCTGGATACGCTGCTTTGTTTCAGCTTCTGAAATAAACGAATCTCCAGATACAATGGGCCCTGAGGCAATTTGAATATCTGCCATCAGTTTTGTGGTTTTTGCAAGCGCCACCCATTTTGTATGCATGGGATAGGTAGCTGGCATTTTTGGGACTTGGCCAATGGCATAGTTAAACGCTGAAACATCCACATCCCAATAGGTAGAGCTCGTTGCAACCACCACATCACCTAATTTAAGCTGCGCGGAAAGATTCCCAGAAGTCCCGACATTCATCACAAGATCAGGTGCTAAAAAATGAAGGATCTGTGCAGTGGCGTATGCAGCATTGACTTTACCAATACCCATCTCTAAAAAATACAACTCATGTTGGGGGTGCCTTGCCTGAAAGAGCTGAAGGCCTTTCAACTGATTTTTTTCTAATGGCGCAAAGAATGTCTTCAGTAAGGCAATTTCAGCTTCCATGGCGCCAATGATCAAGATCTTCATCTATGTTACTCTTTGTGGTAAGGGGGTTCTAGTGTACACAAAGTCTCAGATTTGTAAAATGCGTTTTTCATGTCGATCTTAGGAGTGGGTGTTGTGTTTCAAAGGAAAGTGGTTCATTATCTGGCTGAGAAAACCAATCTGAGATAAAAAACTATTTTTTAATATTGGAGCGTGCAAGTGAAAAGGGGGATTAAAAATCGGGTCGAGTAAGGATATGAGATGGAAGACATTGTTAAGCTGATTTCTCAAAAAGAAAATAGAAAGCTTGAGTTCAAGCGCGATCTACCTTCGCTGGATAAGGTGGTGAAGACTGCGATTGCATTTTCGAATTCTCAGGGTGGGCACTTGATTATAGGAGTAGATGACAGTAATCAAGTGGTTGGCATTTCTGAAGCAAACGTAACTCAGTATGAAGAGATCATCTCAAGTGCTATCTATGACAACTGTTATCCCACGATTTTGCCAGAAATATTTAGCGTTAAAGTGGGGAAGCATTACCTGTTAGCCTGTTATTTTTATCCTTCCAGTCATATACCTCACTACATCAAGGCGAAGGGGAAACTTGAGAGCACCTATATTCGAGTTGGAGCTTCAAACCGTGTTGCAAGTCAAGATGTGATTGAAACCTTAGAAAGACAGCGTCGTCATGTAAGCTATGATACGGTATTGAATCATGAGGTTGTCTACAAGCCTGGGCTATTTAACGCGTTTGATGTTCGAATCAGCGAGATGCTACATCAAGTGCCAAATTTGGCAATGTATGAAAAATTAAAGCTGATCAAACAAGAAAGTGGGCAATATCTTTTAACGAACCTGGGTATTTTATTTTCCAATAAAAAGCATGACTACTTCCCATTGGTAAAAATAGAGTGTGCACGGTTCAAAGGGGTTTCCACGCAAGTTTTCTTAGATCAAGCAACGTTTGATGATGATCTGATTGCTGCAATCGAAGGAAGCATGGAGTTTATTAAAAGAAATATTCGGTTAGGTGCTACCATTGGAGAGATTTACCGGGAAAATCGTTGGGAGTACCCTCTTTCAGCGATTCGAGAGGTGGTGATCAATGCGGTCGTGCATCGTGACTACACGATTGTCGGAAGCGACATCAAAATTGCCATATTCGATGATATGATTGAAATCACCAGCCCAGGTGTGTTGATGATTGATAAAGACAAATTGGGGTTGGGGTATAGCGAGCTGAGAAACCCCAATTTAGGGAATATTTTTAAAAAGCTAAATATTATTGAGCAATGGGGAACTGGTTTTGAGAAAATTCAAGAGGCGTTGTTAGAATATCCGGATATTCAGTTGCGTATTGATGATGACTCTGCTTTTGTGCAGGTGAGGTTTGTTAAGAAAGAAGATACGAGGGTTATCCAGCAAATGAGCCTCTTAGAAAAACCAAAGGAAGGAATAAATGAGGGAATAAATGAGGGAATAAATGAGGGAATAAATGAGGGAATAAATAAAGTTGTCTTCCTGATCCAACAGTTTCCAGGGCAACGACTCCCTTTTTATCAAAGTAAATTAGAGACCTCTATCAAAAATCTCGAGCGGTGGATCTCTGCGCTGAGAGCGGAGCGTAAAATTGAGTATCGTGGCAGTAAGAAAACAGGGGGTTACTATGTTTTGTAGGATTGTCGTATGAAAACATCAGTAGATGCGCTGACCCAGCTGATTCAACAAGGCGAGTCAGAAACGCTGGAGTTTAAGGCGTCTTTTCAAAAAGAAGTGCTGGAGTCCATTGCTGCTTTTGCAAATACGCGTGGCGGAAAAGTTTTATTGGGGGTAGGCGATACTGGAGAGCTGCTTGGGCTGCAGTTGAGCCACGAGCGCTTGCATTTCAAAAGACCACTCCAAAAACCAAGTTGGAAAAAGAAATTTTAAAATTAATGCTCGCCGATACAGCGATTACGCGAGAGCAGTTAGCGGAGCAGCTGGGATTGAGGAGCTACGGAAGGTGACGTGAGTGATGGGAAGGGCAGCGATATGGGGTTTTTGAGAAAAAATATGCGAGCGTCGTGGCGCTACAAAAACAAGAGGAGATAATGATGTCAATCAATACCTTGCAGCTACAGCGTTGTGTGATCACGCTGGCATCTTCGCTTGAGCATTTACAGCAGGCCTCAATCGGGAGTGTTGATTATGAGATTTTTCGTAATGCTGTGATCAAAGGGTTTGAGTTGACTCTTGAAACGGCAGGAAAGCTATTGAGAAAAGCGCTCAAAGCCTATTATGCCAATCCGCGTGCTATAGATCAGCTGACATATAAAGACGTGCTGCGTGAAGCAGCCACGCATGGGCTGTTGAGCGTTGAGGCGGTTGAGCGATGGTTTGAGTATCGTGATAATCGCAACAATACTGCGCACGACTATGGAGAGGATTTCGCAGAAGAAACTCTGATGCTGTTACCTCGTTTTTTAGAAGATGTGAGTATGCTGCAGGGTGTGCTTGATGATCGGTTGAAGTAAGGCGGGAAGAAAATGATCCATCTGAGTGCTCATCAGCGTGTTGTGATCCAAACGCTCTTGGCTGAGTATGTGCCTCAGATGTCTGTCTTGGCGTACGGAAGTCGCGTTAATGGCGCCTCGCATGAGGCCAGTGACCTGGATTTAGTCGTGATGGATCCTGTAGATCCAACGCGTGCTCAAGCACGGATGGGTGCGCTGCGAGAAGCGTTTCGCGAAAGCAGCCTGCCGATTTCGATAGATCTGGTCGACTGGGCGAGAATCCCTGAAACCTTTCGAGAGGAAATTCAAAAAAACTGTGAGCCCATTTGGCCTGTGAGTTGAGAGGTTTGGCAAAATCACCCGTCATAACGAAGTTGTGGTAGAATATGCCTAACATTCGCATTGGAGATGAGAGATATGCCAAAATCGATACAAACCGGGGGCGGTAATTTTTCAGAGCTTGTTCTGGGCGATTATCTTTTTGTAGACAAAAGTTTATTTATTCAAGCGGTATTGAATGATCCAGGTAAAGCCATTGTCATCACGCGCCCTCGCCGTTGGGGAAAGTCTCTAAATCTTTCCATGCTCCATCACTTCTTAGCCCCCAAGGTAGATGGCATCGAGACCAAAGGGCTGTTTGATAAGTTAGAGATCTCAAAAATCCCGGGGGACTATATTGGCAAGCATCAAGGCCAATATCCGGTGATCTTCTTGAGTTTAAAGGATTTTAAGGCTGAAAGCTTTGAGGACTTTGTCAAGATGCTAAATACGGGCGTTCGCTCCATGTTTAAAGCGCATAAATATCTTCTGCTCAACGCTGCCAACCGTTTGGATTCTGACGAAATTCAAGAATTTTCTCATTACCTGAGGGATTCATTGGATGCTGTAGAGCTTGCAAATGCTTTAAAAATCTTGAGTGAGCTTTTAGTTCGGTATCATCAGAAGAAAGCTTATATCTTGATTGACGAGTATGACACCCCCCTCAACCATGCATTTATTTCAACTAAAGATTTCGAAAGTATCGCATCCTTGATGCGTAACTTTTTCAGCGCAGGTATGAAAGACAATAATGCGCTCGAAAAAGGCGTGATGACGGGGATTCTGAGGATTTCAAAAGACAGTATGTTATCAGGTTTGAATAACGTTAAAACCTATACCGTATTGGACGACACCCGTTATTATGATTCTTTCGGGTTTACTCAGCAAGACTTAGTCCAACTCTTTGAAGATCAAGAGTTATCGCATGATGAGCCCAAGGTTCAAGAGTGGTATAACGGATACCAAATCAATGGGCTCACGCTTTATAATCCCTGGTCTATCATGAATTGCCTGGTCGAAAAAGGCCGGTTAAAACCCTATTGGATTTTAAGTGGGGATGATAAGCTTTTGCGAGAGCTTATCCAGAAAAGCTCTGAAGGCGTGAAACAACAATTAGGTCGGTTGATTTTAGGCGAAACGATTGAAGTCGTGGTTTCAGAAACGATGCGATTTGATCAGATTCGCCAGCATGAAGCTATGCTTTGGAATTTGCTCTTGTTGGGCGGTTATCTCAAAGTGCTGGCTTCTCGCTTGAGCGGGAAGAATTATATTGCAACCGTGGCAGTGCCTAATCAAGAGGTCTTGACGTCCTATCAAGGAATTTTTTTAGACTGGATGGAGCAGATACCTCAAAACTTATCGCATCAAACTCAACTCATCAAAGGCCTGGCATTGGGGGATATCGAGCGCTTTGCGGCAGAAACGCAGTTCTTTTTAGAATCCGCAGCCAGCTTTCATGATTATGCCAACCAGCCTGAAGCATTTTATCATGGCTTTACGTTGGCGTTGATTGCTTCGATGATGGATCAGTTTTATGTGTTTTCAAATGAAGAAAGCGGCTATGGTCGACCAGATGTTATTTTGATCCCCAAAGACAAATCCCAAAGCAGGGCTTTGATTTTAGAATTCAAAATTTCAACCTCAGACCAAGACCCGCAAGCGCTCACCCAAAAGGCTCTCCAGCAAATCCAATCCAAAAACTACTCGGCCAAAATCAGGCAGTATGATCGGATCACAGAGATCTTGATGATAGCCGTGGTGTTTGAGGGTAAGAGGGTGCATGTTGCTCATGAATATCAGACGTTGAGCTAGATTTTAATTCTCCATCATCACATTTTTCAAAATCCCCCTGTGCGCACTTGTATTCAATGCGCTAGGCTCGATAAAATGGCCTGAGGATTTTTGTTGGGGCTGAGAGTGATGGATCGGAAAATTGCAGTGATTGGCCTAGGCTACGTGGGCTTGCCCATGGCTGTGGCTTTCGGGAAAAAGTTTTCTGTCATTAGCTTTGATATCAACCTTAAGCGGATTGAAGAGTTGAAACAGGGCGTGGATTTAATGCGAGAGATAGGCCCCGGGCAGTTCAAGAAAGCGAGTATTTTGTTGACCCTATGTTCTTTTGGGTGGCAGCAGCCAATGTTTGTGGGTTTCGAGTTGGGAGAGAGATAAGATGCGTGTTACGATCTTTGGCTCTGGGTATGTGGGGCTGGTCACGAGTGTTTGCTTAGCTCAGATGGGAAATCATGTCACTTGCATTGATGTGGATGTTGCGCGAGTAAAGCAGCTTATTCGGGGGGAGAGCCCGATTTATGAGCCTGGGCTTTCTGATATGTTGCGTGAGAATTTAGAAACAAAGCGGATTTTTTTTACAACAGAGTCAAAAACTGGTGTTGAAACTGCAGAGGTGATTTTTATTGCTGTTGGCACGCCGCCTGAGGAGGATGGTTCCGCTGATTTGCGTTATGTTCTAGAGGTTGCAGAGACTATTGGTTCCCACCTGAATGGGTATAAAGTTGTTGTGAATAAATCAACCGTTCCTGTGGGTACAACAGATAATGTCAGTCAGGCTATTTTAAAAGCTACAAAAAAAAGAGGTCTGAACATGCTTTTTGATGTTGTTTCTAACCCTGAATTTTTAAAAGAAGGAGTGGCCATTAGTGATTGCATGAGACCTGATCGAATTGTGATTGGATCAAGCTCAGAAAAAGCAGTTGAAACACTCAAGAGGCTCTACCGCCCTTTTAATCGAAATCATGATAAATTATTGGTGATGGACGAACGTTCTGCAGAAATGACAAAATATGTGGCTAACGCGATGCTAGCAACTAAAATTTCTTTCATGAATGAGATGAGTCAAATTGCAGAGTGTGTGGGGGCTGACATTGAAAAAGTGCGATTGGGAATTGGCTCTGACCCTCGAATTGGTTTTTCTTTTATCTATCCTGGTTGTGGTTATGGGGGTTCTTGCTTTCCTAAAGATATTCAGGCGCTCCGTCATATTGCAGAAACATACGATCATCCAGCTAATATTTTGCGTGCTGTTCACGAAGTGAATGAATCTCAGAAGCATATTTTATTTGAAAAGGTGCTGGCTCACTATCATGGGGATGTTCAGCATAAAATATTTGCGATTTGGGGGCTCTCTTTTAAACCCAATACAGACGATGTTCGAGACGCCTCAAGCCGTGTGGTTATTGAAGAATTGTGGAAAGCTGGAGCAAAAATTCAAGCGTATGACCCTGAAGGAATGAAAAATTTTGATCTCATATATAAAAAGGATCACGTGCATCAATACATACTTTCGAACTCTCCTGAAGCAGTGTTAGATGGGGCGGATGGGTTAATTATCTTTACTGAGTGGATGGTATTTAGAAGCCCTGATTTTTTATTGTTAGCAACAAAACTCAAAGATCGAGCGATTTTTGATGGTCGAAATTTATATGAACCTGAGCTGTTGAAAGGGCTTGGCTTGCGTTATTACAGTATTGGCCGAAATTAGTATCTTGAGAGAATAGGTAGAAATGAAAAAAGCTTTTGTGACAGGTATTACAGGCCAGGATGGGTCATATTTGGCAGAGTTTTTGCTGCAGAAGGGCTATGAGGTGCATGCAATTTTGCGACGTTCTTCGGTTTTTACGACAGCTCGAATAGAACATATTTTTAATCATGAAAAGCTTTTTACCTACCACGGTGACTTAACAGATTCCAGTAATCTTCACCGGCTACTCACACAGATTCAGCCTGATGAGATTTATAATTTGGGGGCCCAATCCCATGTGGGAGTTTCTTTTGAGGTACCTGAGTATACAGCTGAAGTGGATGCAGTAGGTACGATTCGCTTGCTGGATGCGATTCGTGATTCTGGAGTGAAAACGCGATTTTATCAAGCATCGACTTCAGAGTTGTTTGGGGGGGTGCCTGAGACGGCACCGCAGTCGGAAAAAACCCCTTTTTATCCAAAGTCGCCTTATGGTGCAGCGAAGCTTTATGCTTATTGGATTACGGTGAATTATCGTGAAGCGTATGGACTGTATGCGTGTAATGGGATTTTGTTTAATCATGAGTCGCCACGTCGAGGGGAAACGTTCGTGACTAAAAAAATTACCCAAGCGGCTGCAAGGATTTCTCAGGGGAAGCAGAAAGTGCTCAAACTGGGCAATCTCGACGCTCAACGGGACTGGGGTTATGCCAAAGATTATGTGGAGGCAATGTGGTTGATGCTGCAACAAGACCAACCTAAGGATTACGTCATTGCGACAGGCAAGACTTATGCTGTGCGTCAGTTTGTCGAGATGGCTTTTGCAGAAACGGGGGTAGAGATTCGTTGGGAAGGGCAAGGTGAGAACGAGAAAGGTATTTGTAAAGCAACGGGTGCTGTGTTAGTTGAGGTTGATCCACGCTATTTTCGTCCGGCTGAAGTTGACCTGCTCTGGGGGGATGCATCCCTTGCGCAAAAAGAGCTGGGATGGAGCGCTAAAACAGATTTAAGAACGCTCATCAAACTCATGGTTACGTATGATTTGCAGTATGAGGACTATGGTGGAGAAGAAGCTGAACATGCCAAAAGTATCTAAGATTCTGATTACTGGAGGCTCTGGGATGGTGGGCCGTGCGCTTAGAGAAGCTTTATCCAGGGAAGGGGCTTATCATGTTTTGTCACCCTCACGCGCTGAGCTCGATTTATCCGAAAAAAAAGCTGTATTGACTTACTTGGCAGTTGAGAAGCCTGATTTTGTGTATCATCTTGCTGCAAAAGTGGGGGGGATTGCCGCAAATATCAGGGATCCCGTTGGTTTTTTCTCTGAGAATCTAGAAATAAATTACAATATGATTCATGCGGCGCACTTGACAGGAATTCGAAAGCTCATTTATTTAGGCAGTTCGTGTATGTATCCTCGTGGGCGTGAAGTTTTAAAGGAAACAGATTTATTGACAGGGGAGCTTGAGCCTACCAATGAGGGGTATGCTTTCTCAAAATTAGCTGGAATGCTATATTGTAAATATCTCAAATCTCAGATGAATATTGATTACAAGGTGATGATTCCATGTAATATATACGGTGAATATGATGATTTTAATTTGACTGATGCCCATTTAGTCCCTGCGGTTATTCGCAAACTTCATCAGGCAAAATCTCAAAGGCAAGCCTGCGTTGAGATCTGGGGTGATGGGAAAGCAAGGCGCGAGTTCTTGTATGTAGGAGATCTAGTTGCAGCCCTCTTAATGGCATTGGTTTCCTATGAGTCTTTGCCTTCTCTTATGAACATTGGTGTAGGTCTGGATTATTCTATCGAAGAGTATTATCATTTTGCAGCGACTGTCGTTAGGTATCAGGGTGGTTTTACGTATAACTTAGATAGGCCTTCAGGTATGAGGCAGAAGCTGGTTGATACTTCTAAAATTCAGGCTTTAGGTTGGGCACCCAAGGTTTCGCTGCAGGAAGGGATGCAACGAGTGTATCAGTATGCGATTAAACATAATTTATTTTTATAATAAAAATGAAGGGCGTAGATAAAATGATTGGTTTACCTTTAGCGATTTCAAGTTGGGATGAAAAAGAGATTCAGGCTATTGAGCGAGTCATCAAAAGCGGGCATTATACGATGGGAGAAGAAGTCTCCCGATTTGAGTGTATGTTTGCGCAGTATTTTGGAGCTCGATATGCTGTTATGGTGAACTCAGGTTCTTCGGCGAATTTGCTTGCAATTGGAGCGTTAACGTTTAAAAAAAATAATCCGCTTAAGTCGGGAGATGAAATTATCGTCCCATCCCTCTCCTGGTCAACGACATACTACCCAGTCTCCCAGTATGGTATGCGTCTTGTTTTTGTTGATATTGATTTAGAGAGCTTGAATATCAGTGTTGAGCATATCCAGAGAGCGATAACACCTCAGACGAAAGCGATTTTTGTCCCCAGTATTCTGGGAAACCCTGCAGATTTGCCAAGAATAAAGGCAATATGCGAAAAGCATGGGCTCTATTTAATAGAAGACAATTGTGAATCAATGGGTGCTGTTATAGAAGGGAAACATGTTGGCACCTATGGCGTGTGCGGTACTTTCAGTTGTTTTTTCTCTCATCATATTTCCACGATGGAAGGGGGTATGGTTGTAACGGATAATGAGGAGCTCTACCATATTCTTTTGTGTTTACGAGCGCATGGGTGGACTCGACAGTTACCCACAGAAAGTGAATTACATAAAAAATCTGAAGATGAGTTCTATGAGAAATTTAACTTTATTTTGCCAGGATATAATCTAAGGCCTTTAGAGATGTCAGGGGCGATTGGTGTTGAACAGTTAACTAAGTTACCTAACTTTTTGCGCATACGTCGTCAAAATGCGGAGCACTTTGTCAGTCTTTTGAGTGAGAGTAATGATTTTGTCATTCAGAAAGAGATAGGGAGCAGCTCTTGGTTTGGCTTTTCAATGATACTCAAAGAAAGCAGTCAACTCAACCGCTCGGATATTCTAAAGAAATTGGCTGAAAAAGGTATTGAAACAAGACCTATTATTTCAGGGAATTTTTTAAGGCAACCCGTCATTAAACACTTATCTTATAGAAAATATGGCGATCATTTTCACGCTGAACGTGTTCATGATGCAGGATTCTTTATTGGGAATCACCCTATCGATATTCGAAAAGAGCTTGATAGCTTGCACTGTGTATTGGGCACATTGTAATGGGTTTTTATTTAATTTATTTGAAATCCATTGGATAAAGTATATGGGAAATCTCTCGACACGTTATCTTCTCGTGCATCTTTTTGGAGGACTCGGGAATCAGCAATTTCAATATGCTGTCGCGAAGTTGTTGGCAAAAAAATATGATAGAATATTAATTTTAGATACTTCATATTTTTTAAAACGCTACCACCCTGTCAAAGGGCAAGGGGGATATTTTTCTTATGGACTGACATATTTTTCTGTGCCAGAGCAGTCATTGAAAGGGGTGCTGCGAGAATTGTGTGGGGTTGTAAATGCTAGACATAGGACACAAGTTGCCTATAAAAAATTGACAAACCTCCCTTTTTTTAGATTTATTCCTAAAATTTTATTTCAATCGGATGTTTGCCAAGAAAGTATATTGAGGAGTGATGCACAGGTATTGTTAAGTGGTTATTTTCAAAATCATGAAATTCTTCGAGCATGTGAAGTGCAATTGAACAGTATTTTTTTGCCAAATTTTTCTACCTCTGACTATAACTTAAAATTTTTTACTCAAGCAAGAAAAAGCGGAAGTGTTTCGGTTCATGTGAGACGAGGTGATTATATCAAGAAAAAAATTTACTCACAATTATCTATGCAGTATTACTTGCATGGTATTAAGGCAATTTCAGAGCGGGAGCGCATCTCTGTGATTCTGGTTTTTTCTGATGATATTAATTGGGTAAAAGAGCAGTTTCGATTTGACTATCCGGTTGTTTTTGTGGATGCGACAGGCCCAGCGCATGAGCACCAGTATATCATGAGCTTATGTGCTCATAATATTATTGCGAATAGTACTTTTAGTTGGTGGGCAGCTATGATGAATAAAAATATAAATAAAATGGTTATTTCACCAAAGCGATGGTTTACAACGGAAGAGACAGAGGATGTTATTTTTCTTCCTGAGAGTTGGACTCTCATCGATGAGTAAAAGAAAACATGCTGTTGAGATGTCTTTGGTGCTTGCGAATCAATTAATTTCTGGATTTGGAAGCTTGATTTTGTTGAAACTGATTTCCCACAATCTATCGCCTGTACTATATGGATATTATGCGTTGATGACGAGCGTTGTAGCGTTATTAGCAGCTCTACCTTTTAATGCTCTTAATCAAGCCGTTTTACGTTTTTCTTCTACTTGTAAAGATGAGGAAGAGCGGAATAAGCATATCGTTTCTTTTCTATTTTTGTATGGAATTTTTATTTTTTTGTATTTTTTTTTGACGATTCTTATTTATCCTTTTCTGAGTGATCCGATTTGGAAAAAGACTATTTGGATTATTTATTTGTATTTTTTGTCTCAAATTTTCTACACGTTAGTTGTGTATATCTGTACAGCCATGCGTTTGCGCGCACGCGCGCTATTTTTAGCGAGCATGGCAATTTTGTTGAACGTGTCGCTTCTTATAATTGGGTTTCGTTATTTTGAGTTACAGCAGATGGACTGGATTTTCGGCTTGTTATGTGTTGGATTTTTTTTATCACCATTTGCTGCAATAGGGCAGCGTTATAAGCTTTTACTTCAAGTACATTGGAAGTTTGACCTCAGTTTTATACGAGAACTATTTGAATTCAGCTTCCCTTTGGTGGTGATGAGCGGATTTATTTGGTTTAGAACGATGGCGTCTCGATGGTATCTAGACTTTTTTGTAGATAAAACAGCCGTTGCGATATTCGCTATTCTTGGCACTTTGGCCATGATGATTCCGACAGCATTTCAGTCATTTTTTTTCTCTTACTTCTCCCCTATCTTCTACAAGCTTTATGAAGCGAATCCTAAAGAAGCGATGAAAAAATTGAACCGAATTATGGTCATCGTCATATTGTTTTTTCTTATATCCCTTGGAGTGGCTGCTGTGTTTGGAAGATTTTTGGTTGAGCTTTTTTCAAACTCATATTATGCACATTATTCTTGGATGCTTGTCTGGATGTATGGCGCTTTCTCGCTGTATATTGTCAGCTCGATGTACGTTGTATTAAAAGCTTTTGCCGGAAAGAAAACAAAAAAATTAATGGCGCCAAATATTATTTTAGATGTCCTGGCATTATGTACGGGTATTATAATGGCTAAAGAGTTTGGATTGATTGGAGGGTTTTTAAATTTTGTGGTGATGTATGCGTTGCTTGGGTGTGTGTTGCTTATAATGCTTGGCCGAAACTAAGGAGTCTAGCAAAAATAAAATACACGATTGACAGGGCTGCAAGGCATGTTATCATTAGTGTATGGAAGCAAATATATCGGCCGAAAATGAGATTTATGCAAAGTACGTAGCCATACG
>JAHFRR010000106.1 GCA_023266165.1 Thiotrichales bacterium | reverse complement strand
CATGCGCCGGTGCGCCCTATCACGCTCAATGGCGGGTATCCTATGCGTGGGTGGTATGACATTGTGACTCTCGATCGCGAAAAGTTTGAGCATGACAAAGAAGGCGTCACGCAGTCTGTCCAGGCCATTGAGGTTCTCATCAGGCAAGAACAGGCGCGGGGGATCCCCTCTCACCGGATTTTATTGGCTGGATTTTCTCAAGGGGGTGCCATCGCTTTGGCAACCGCTGTGCAACATCCAGAGCCTTTGGCGGGGGTGCTTGCGCTCTCAACGTATTTTCCCGCCTATCCTGGTTTTGAAAAAACGTTGACGGTGCAAAGTCGCCAAACCCCCATGGCTTTCTATCACGGGAGTCTAGATCACATTGTTCCCCTGTCTTTTGCCGAGCGCTCCATTCGGTTTTTAAAATCCGCAGGTTATCAGGTTGCTGATCAAGTGTATCCGATGGAGCACTCGCTGTGTTATGAGGAAATGCTGGATATGGTGCGGTTTATCGGGGATTGCTGTTCGGTACGTTGTTCACGCACGGGAGGGCGTGAGGATAGTTGAAAATAGTTGAATGAAAACATTCAATTGACTTTTTGAATTCAATTAATCCATGTGGAGCCTCTACGCAGTCTAAAAATCCGCGCGCACAGCCCTTGCGCGATGGGGTTTGATTCGCTATACTGCGTCCAAATTTTTGGGTGAGAACCAGGGCTAGAGATGACACTTGCGGCGCGCATTTTTTTGACACAAGGGGCGATCAGCGTGCTATGTGCGAGCCTGGCGGCGTTGTTTGTCAAGGGCTGGCTGTTTTCTTTGGTTTTAGGCTTAGTAACCATGCTGTTTGCCTACGTGGGTGTTTTGATGGTGATGTGGGCGTTGGAGCGTTTTCGTCAGCCCGCTAAGACCATCGTGCGTTGGTATTACACCAGCCAAGGCTTAAAGTACTTGGTTTTGATTTTATTGGTGATCCTCTATATTCACAGTGTGTCTGTCATCTGGCTGCCGTTTTTATTGGGCATTGCGATGGTGCAGGTGGGCGCTGTGGTGGCTGGGCTGCGCGGGGGTTTTAACAGGATGGTGGCACAATGAGTGCGAGCGAAACCTCTAGAGAGTACATCAAGCATCATTTGACGAACTGGACGGTAGGCCTCGGTCACCATGCCTCTTCTTCTTTTTTTTCTGTGCATCTCGATACCCTGTTGGTGTCTTTTGTATTGGGGTCTCTCTTTTTTCTGGTTTTCTTGTGGGGCGCGCATCGGGCGACTTCTGGGGTGCCGGGACGCTTTCAAAATATTTTAGAGGCCGCAGTCGAGTGGATTGATGGAGTGAGCCAGGAGTATTTCACCCAGCGCTCGCCTTTGGTTGCCCCGCTTGCCTTGACGATTTTTTTCTGGGTATTCTTGATGAACTTCATGGATTTGGTTCCCGTCGATTTGCTTCCTAGGATCCTGTCTTGGTTTGGGGTTCAGCATTTCAGATCTGTGCCGACAGCAGACCCGTATACAACCTTCGCCCTGTCCCTGGGGGTCTTTATTTTGTTGATCTATTATAATTTGAAGTTTAAAGGGATCAGTGGTGTGATTCGAGAGACGCTCACGCAACCTTTTGGGATTTACATGATGCCTTTGAATCTCTTTTTCCATCTGATGGAAGCATTCGTGAAACCTTTCTCGCTTTCTTTGCGACTCTTTGGTAATCTGTTCGCGGGGGAGATGATTTTTATTCTGATTGCGGCGCTGGTTCCCTGGTATCTGCAATGGTTGCTGGGCGTGCCTTGGGCCTTGCTGCATGGATTGATCATTACGATTCAGGCGTTTGTATTTATGTTATTGACGGTGGTGTATTTGAATATGGCTGCTGAGATGCATGTGTAGTTTAAAAATTTTAATCAAAAACAGGAGAGAAAAATGATTGATATTGTCAGCGTGATTGCGAATTTCCAAGGGCTTTCAGCCATTGCTGCAGCGTTGTTTATTGCCTTGCCTGCCTGCGGTACGGCGATTGGCTTTGGTGCTTTAGGGGGTAAATACCTGGAAGGCGTGGCCAGACAGCCTGAGCTCAGCGGTATGTTGATGGGAAGATTTTTTATCATGATGGCCTTCGTCGATCAGTTTGCCGTGATTTCAATTGTCATGGGCTTGCTGATAATGTTTGGTGCCAACCCCTTTATGAGCGAAAGCCTGCACCATGCGATCTTAGCGGCCAATGTTCAAGCGCGTTGATGAGAGATTTGAGGTGAGTAGGATGGAGCGTGTGGCATGAATCTGGATATGACTCTCATTGGGCAAATGATCACTTTCCTGCTGTTTGTAGGGTTGACGGTGCGATTTGTTTGGCCCAAGTTGAGCGCAGCGCTGGAAGAACGTCGCAAAAAAATTGCGGAGGGGTTATCCGCTGCAGCGGCAGGCAAGCATGAGCTGGAGGTGGCGCAACATCAAGTGCGAGACATGATCCGTCATGCCAAAGAGCAAGCAGCAGTGATTGTCGAGCAAGCCAATGCGCGCGCGCATCACATCGAAGAAGAAGCTCGCGTGAGTGCGCGTGAGGCAGCACTTCGCATCAAGCAATCTGCGGAAGCTGATATCGCGCAGCAATATGTCAAAGTCCAATCGGAGCTGCAAAATGAGTTAGCAGATCTGGTCTTGATGGGCGTTAAAAAAGTCTTAGAAACCCCGTTGGATGAAACGCAAGAAGATGTGCGGCTGCGTCAACTGATTACTGAGGTTGGCGTTGCATGAAAGGAGCCTATGTGGGGGTTGCAAGACCTTATGCCAAAGCGGTTTTTGAGCGTGCTTCTGAAGAGGGGACGGTGTCTGCCTGGCATGTTTTCTTAAAAGCCCTGTGTCCTGTTTTGTCGGATCCTGAGATTGTGAGCGCTCTGACAGATCCTCGTGTGGGGCAGGTGAGGTTGGCTGAAACCCTCAATGAAATTTTAGATGCAAAGATCTCTCACGATCAAAGGCGTTTTTTGACGCTGCTCGCTGAAAATAAGCGACTGGGGGGTTGGGCTCAGATCACCGAGCAGTTTGAGGGCTTGACGCAGCGTTCGGATCAGGCAATCCCCATTCATGTCTCTCTCGGTCATGCCCTCTCTTCTGACCTTGAGACTGCGTTGAAGCAGGCGTTGTCAATGCGCTTAGGGCATGCAGTCAAGCTCCACTATACAAAAGACCCTGCTGTGTTGGGAGGGATGGTGATAGCTTATGGTGATACGGTGTTGGATGGCTCACTGGCTTATCGCATAGAAAAACTTTCGCAAGAGTTAAGATCAAATTGAATAGGGTGAAACATGATGATGCAACTGTCTGCTTCTGAGATTACACAACAACTGAAGGCGCGTATCATAGGGGCTGAGACCCGTACTCAGGCGCAAAATGTCGGTGTGATTGTGAGTGTGCGCGATGGGATTATTCGCATTCATGGTTTAGGGGCGGTGACTTACGGTGAGATGATTGAGTTGCCTGGCAATGTTTTTGGATTGGCGTTGAATTTGGAGCGAGATTCTGTAGGTGCTGTGGTGTTGGGGGATGCAACCCACATCAGCGAAGGGCAAATCGCCAAATGCACCGGTAGGATTTTGCAAGTCCCCGTGGGTGAGGCGCTTTTAGGCCGTGTGGTCGATGCCATGGGCAACCCCATTGATGGCAAAGGCCCGATTGTAACCTCTCAGTTTTCTCCCATTGAAAAAGTTGCGCCAGGGGTGATCGCTCGTCAAAGCGTAGACCAGCCTTTGCAAATTGGGCTAAAATCCATTGATGCCCTGGTACCCATTGGTCGAGGCCAACGAGAGTTGATTATTGGGGACAGACAGACAGGGAAAACCGCCGTTGCCATTGATGCTATCATCAATCAAAAGTATTCTGGGGTGCGCTGTATCTATGTGTCGATTGGACAGAAAGCGTCGTCCGTTGCCAATGTGGTGAGAAAGCTGGAAGAGCAAGGTGCGCTGGCCCATACGATTGTCGTGGTGGCCAGTGCCTCCGAAGCTGCGGCGCTCCAGTATATTGCGCCGTATTCTGGATGCAGTATGGGAGAGTATTTTAGAGATCGTGGGGAAGATGCCCTGATTGTCTATGATGATCTGACCAAGCAGGCCTGGGCGTATCGCCAAATCTCGCTGTTGTTACGCCGTCCTCCCGGGCGTGAAGCCTATCCAGGGGATGTCTTCTATCTGCATTCGCGCTTGTTAGAGCGTGCTGCACGCGTGAATCCTGCTTATGTTGAAAGGATGACAGAAGGTAAAATCAAAGGCAAGACAGGGTCATTGACAGCCCTCCCCATTATTGAGACCCAGGCGGGAGATATCTCAGCGTTTGTACCGACGAACGTGATTTCGATTACCGATGGCCAAATCTTTTTAGAAACAGATTTGTTTAACGCAGGATTTAGGCCTGCGATCAATGCAGGCGCCTCTGTTTCTCGAGTCGGGGGAGCAGCGCAAACCAAGATTATTAAAAAGCTAGGGGGTGGCGTGAAGCTGGCACTTGCTCAGTATCGCGAACTGGAAGCGTTCTCGCAATTCGCCTCCGATCTGGATGACATCACGCGTCGTCAGCTCGAGCGGGGTCAGCGTATGATGGAGCTCATGAAGCAGAAGCAGTACAGCCCATTGAGTTTGGCGCAGATGGCCGTGTCTCTCTTTGCCGTCGAGCGGGGGTATACGGATGATGTGCGTGTCGATGATATTGTGCGATTTGAGGCAGCCCTGCATCAATACTTGCACCTATCGTTTACGACGCTTGCAGACCAGATTAACCCAGCAGGCAACTGGAATGATGAGATTCAAAAAGGCTTAAAGCAATGTCTCGAGCAATTTAAACAATCGCAGGCTTGGTAGTCCATGGCGACCGCACGTGAAATTCGCTCCCGCATTGGGAGCATCAAGAATACCAAGACCATCACGCGGGCGATGGAGATGATTGCTGCCAGCAAATTGAAGAAAGCGCGTGATCGCATGGAGGCCTCGCGTCCTTACGCTGAAAAGGCGCGTGAGGTGATTGCCCATCTGAGTCAAGCGCACCCTGAATATC
>JAHFRR010000017.1 GCA_023266165.1 Thiotrichales bacterium | reverse complement strand
GCAAATCTCAAAATAACAAAACTGCAAATCATTTGCCTGTTACAAGCGGACATTTTAACTTTGGACAAAAGCGGACATTTTAACTTTGGACAAAAGCGGACATTTTAACTTTGGGTTGACATAGCCTTTGCCTATAAAGTTCTTTTTAAAAAATTATTAAAAAAATATTGACAGATAGCATTTATTTGATAGAATGAAAAAAGAGATGCGCAATGCATCCCACAAATCCATCCATGTTAGGGAGCGATCATGAAACAATATTTTCGCGCTCCTTTTTTTAATTTTTATTTTTGGCGCTAAGCCAAATCTTATTCTACCCCCCTCGTCTCTCTTTTAATCCCCTTATTCATTGATAGCAACTCTGGATTTTCGCCTTCGCGCGCATGACATCCAGAAATGGAGTTTTATGATGTTTTATTTTGAATCTATGCGAAATTATGTATCCAGCGTTTCACGGCCAAGCCTTAAACAAACCGCCGTTGCCGTGACAGTTTTGGGTGCCCTCACAGGGTATATGGAACTGGGTTTTGCAAGCACGGCCATCGTGGGCGCGGGGCTTGCTTGCACGGCGGCTATTCTCAATGGGCTCACCAATGCTGTCTTTCATGCAAACCCTGTGCAACAAGCGCAAGCGCCAGAAACCCTGATGGAGAAAGCAGAGCTGACCCTTTCTTTTTCAGTGGCTGCCCTTTCTACGGGTTATCTCTATACCAATGTTTATCTCGCTCTTGAAACACTCCCTCTCACGCAATCTCTGGATGCAGTGTTTAAAACCATACTCGCCCTGCTCTACCAGCTGAGCTATGTGTTTCCTATTGGTGTTTTGGGCCCCAAAATGTTGAGAGCTGCTGTTGATGTCATGAAAAATGGTAGTCGACAAGAACGCCTGCTGTTTCTACTCGCTACGCTCATGGGGCTTGGAATGGTTGATGTTGCAGGAACCGCAGCCTTTCGTTTTTATGAAAACCATCCAGAATCCTCTGGATTAAACGCTCTTTTCCAAATGTTATATGGACAAAATCTTGAGCTCACCCTGCTTTTGCATTTGCCCATCAACCTCTTAGCGACCATGGGCAATGTAGAGGGCATCAAGACACTGAGCACCTGCCTCTCAGACCTCTATCAACGCCCCACAATGCGAAAGGTTGCTGCAGCGCTCGCCGTCTTTGCCGTGAACCTGATTAGCCTCACAACAACCCTTTTTGTGATTGAGGCAGGGGATGGACTGAGTCTTAAAACTTCCATTCCTACACTCGGTGCTTTGTTGACAGCAACCATCAGCAATCTCAAGCCCTCTATTCAAGTAGTACAGGCTGGGGAAGAGGTGACACAGTGCCACTATCGAGCGGCAACTGCCGTCCTTGCGGGAAGCGATAACCTTAAGAGCTTCAGTGCTTCTTGCAGAAGCTTAGAAGCCAGAAGAGAGGATTATCTGGAGGTTCCAGGGGGCCTTCTAAATAATCCCTGAAGTGAGGACAGAATGCAGGTGTAGCACGCCCATCACCTGCTTCTTTTCATTGACGGCGACCAGCACGGTGATTTTGGAGAGCTCCATGCGTTCCAGTGCATCAAAGGCTAAGAGCGAAGGGGAGACTGTTTTGGGTGAATGGGTCATAATCTCCTGAATTTTTGTGCCTTGCAGGGGGCGTTCAGACTCAAAAAACCGGCGTAAATCTCCATCCGTGAAGACCCCCATCAAATGCCCTTGAAGATCCACAATGGTGGTCATGCCCAGCGTCTTCTTCGTCATTTCCATTAAAGCCTCATGCAGCGTGGCTTCTAAAGGCACTTGAGGAATTTTGGCACCCTGATGCATCAAATCTCCCACGGTCAAAAGCAAGCGTTTACCCAAAGCCCCACCTGGGTGGGACAGCGCAAAATCCTCTCGTGTAAAGCCTCTCACACTCAACAATGCCACCGCCAAAGCATCACCCAAAACCAAAGCAGCTGTGGTACTTGCGGTGGGTGCCAAATTTAAAGGGCAAGCCTCTTTTTCAATATTCACCCACAAATGCACCTGAGACGCTTTTGCCAGCGGGGACTCTGGATTTCCTGTCATGCTGATCACAGGAATTTTCAGGCGCTTGAACAAAGGCACCAGGTTCATGAGCTCCGCTGTCGCCCCTGAGTTAGACAGTGCCAACACCACGTCTTTGGGCCCAATCATCCCCAGATCCCCGTGGCTGGCTTCCGCCGCATTCACAGCGAAGGCCGGGCTCCCTGTGCTTGCCAGGGTTGCAGCAATTTTACTGCCGATATGCCCTGACTTACCCATCCCTAGGACGACAATTTTACCCTCGCAGTGTTGTAGCAGCGTGCAGGCGGCATTAAAAGGCTGTGCGATATGAGGCAGTAGGTTTGAGATAGCCTTTTGCTCAATTTCAATGACTTCTCGGGCATGGCGAAAATAATCAGTGGCCATGGATATCTTTCTCCTGTTGTGACGGGCATTCCAAGCGGAATCCCGTTTTAAGTTTTCAATCTCTGCTGGATGCCCGCTATCAACCCAGCTAACTCCTGCGGTTCATAGGGGTGAGCGCCCTGCCCCCATACGGGATTGGGCCACGCGTGATCTGTGATTTTTCTGGCAATGATGTGAATATGCAATTGTGGTACTTGATTGCCAAGCCAAGCGACATTGATCTTGTGGCACTGGGTGATTTCTTTCAAAAGCCTGCTGATCACACTGATTTCTTGGATTAAAGAGATTTGAACCTTATCAGGCAGTTCAAAAAATTCTGAGATCTCGGGTACTTTGGGCACCAAAAGAATCCAGGGGAAGTCGCGATTGTTCATCACTCTGATCTGCGAGAGGGGAAGATCAGCAACCCATACGCTGTCTTGCGCCAAACGCTCATGCACCCTAAACTCAGACATGATGGACGCTCTGAGGTAATGACCAGTCAATGGGTGGCTGTTGGTGCTTGCTTAAATAGGCATTGGCTTGAGAAAAATGGCGGCATCCTAAAAACCCGCGATAGGCGGATAGCGGTGAAGGATGAGGTGCTGTCAAAATACAGTGCTTAGAGCGATCGATCATCGCCCCTTTTCTTTCTGCATAAGAGCCCCACAGTAAAAATACTAGGTGCTCGCGCTGTTGATTCAGATGTTTAATAATCTGGTCGGTGAAGGTCTCCCAGCCACGTCCCTGATGCGATGCAGCTTTATAGGCTTCCACCGTGAGCACACTGTTGAGCAGCAGCACCCCTTGGTCTGCCCAAGATTGCAGATAGCCATGCGTAGGTATCAAGAGCCCCAGATCAGTCTGCAGTTCTTGGTAAATATTTTTCAAAGAAGGTGGAATCGCCACGCCTGGCTGGACAGAGAAGCACAATCCATGCGCCTGACCCGGGTTATGATAGGGATCCTGGCCTAGAATTACCACACGCACTTGATCCAATGGCGTTGAGTTCAAGGCGTTGAAGATCTGCTTACCTGTAGGGTAGATCGCCTTTCCTAGGCTTTTTTCAGCGTACAAAAATTTTTTTAAATCCTGCATATAAGGCTGCGAAAATTCCTCTAATAGCAAGGCCTTCCAGCTCTGCTCGAGTTGGATAGTATCTTGCTGAGCCTCATTCATGAAGACCTCCTATAAGATGACTGGAAAAGCCCGATTGCCAAGGCTTTCAAAAACCCTATAGAGGTCATCATAGCACTGTTGTTTTCGGGAGAAAACACAGCAACGCCGTATTTTCTCTTAAAACCCTAAATTAGGCAGATGCCTTCGGTGTCACAAACAAAGATACTTCGGCCATGCCGGCAAGCTTCCCGTTTTGCATCACAGGGACATCGACCAAGGCCCAGTGCTTTTTGTTTTCATGGTCAATATGATCTCCACTGATATAAGGTTTTTCGTTACGCTTGACAGATCTCCAAGAGGATTTATTGCCATAATAGTAATCTGTTGTCAGGTAGGTACTGCCCAACACCGTGGCGCCCTCGCCTATGATCACGAGGTTCGCATATTGATTGGGATGAGCGGCAACAATAGATTTCAGGGTTTGTGAGAGCGTATTCCCTAAAATTTTGTCTGCCATCGGATGGCTCGCACTCTCGCGCTCACTGCGCCATGTTTTATTTTGGGCAACACGCTCCTTCACTTTGGGTAAAGGTGCTGCTTGATTGAGGCTATTGATCTCTTGCAACACGCTAGGGGTTAACACATCTGCCTGAATTGTTGGCACTGCCGTTGTGGCTTCTGCCTCGATATCTGCCTTACTGATTTTGCTGGAACTCGCTGCCCATCCTATCGACGAAACAGATAAGAGCGCAGAAAGCGCAAGCCCTACAGGGGTGATCATCACTTGTTTTTTCATTTTCATCTCCTGATGTAAACTATAAAGACTCCAGTCCTATACCAGAATCTTGGGCCATATTAACATCAGTTCTAGACTTATTCAATATGTCTAGATAATAATTAATTTAGAGAGTTAGAATATCTATTGGGGGGCAACATCATTATATGGTGCTGTAGTTTTTTGAAGCGTTGCTTGCACCGCCCTGCTACTCACGTTTAAAATGCTATTTTCTGATGCTTGCTTGGCCGCAACAGATGTGTGATCTAGGGGGCTGTAAACCCCATTTTCCTGTGCCCAATTTTGAAGATCATACATCTTTTGAGTCTTACCCTTGCGAGGTTCTTCTGACAAGTGTGCTTCTATCACGCAAGCCACGCGATAAGCCAGTATCATCGTCGCTTTGTCATGGAGTTCGCCCTGATATTCTGTTTTTGCATCCCCACATTCGTCTGGAAGCAATGAGAATTGAGCACGGTTATCGTAAAGCGTATTCAGGAAATTTTCAGCATCTTTTGTGGCAGTACCTAGCGTATTTTTTGAGAAAGCTTTTTGATAGTAAATTTTTTTGCCCTGTTCACCATTTTTCTGAAGATAAACGCAAAAATTCATGCCCCTCTTTTTTGCTGTATCAAGTTGCACAGAAAGATATTGTCCGTTAAGGAGGCGGCAGGTAATACTGTGTGGTGGTTGTGGTGCTGTCCCCTGTGTCTTAGATCTTGGCTGTGCAAGCAGCCATTCATACAATTTTTTTGAATTTTTACAATTATGATGGGATTTCTTAATTTTTTTGTTCGCTGATGGAGTGCCCTGAATGTCTGTTAATTGACTCAACCATATCAGCGTCTCGGCAGCATTTTGGACTGCCGGATCAATGTCTTTTTTTTCAATGCTTGCAGACACTGGAGGGAGATGGGGCTCGGCTGCACTTGTTGCAATGCTTGGGGGCACTGGAGAATGAGGTTTAGCTACACCCGGCGTAAACTCTTTAATTGCTTTGGACACTATTGCTCTACATTGCTCCACCATCCGCAATGCGCAGTCACTATCAGTGATATCGCTTGACATCAAACAAGAGCTGACGTTTTCGACAATTCTCTGTATGACCCTCCCGCCAAAAATTCTTGCATCCATTTCAGAGACTCGCTTCCCATATTCCGCTATCAATTCAGGTCCAAAACCACACACATGCCGTTGTCTGTTCTCACAGTCTGTTCGTTTTTCGCCATAATGGAAGACGACCTGTGAACCATAGACCTCTTTTTCGATATGCAGAGATATCGTAATAGACCGCTGAACCCCATTCACCTGATAAGAGCCCTCTGCTTGAGCTATATTTGCTGTGTATGCCCAGTCAATCTTAAGTGTTTGAGTCGATATCAGACTTTCCTTTTGTTCTTCCAACTCGCCAGCATACTTCCCTACACGCGGTTGTTTGGGTGCGGGTTGGTGCGGGGATTGGGCTGTATTATATGATGAAGGCTTGGACTTGGTAGGTGTATTTGTCACATCCCCCAGAGCTTGTGGTGCTTGAATGGTTATTTCTCCCTTTAGACGATACGCTTGTAAATAAAATCTCGCTTTATTTAACACATGTTTCTCTACTGAGGACAGACTTGGCTTCCAAATGTCTTTGGGCTCTAACCAAGGGAAGGTTTGGTCGAGTAGTCTAACACGTTCATTATAAAGGTCTCGTATGATAACTTGTAGCAATGTGTTAGCGTCCTCAGGTATTAACTTAGTAGGCTTTCGATGAGAAATGATTGGGGTCAAATTAATAAAAACCCCTGTGGTCTCGAAAGATGTAACATAATATCTATTATGTTTCTTTGGATTGAGAGTGATTGATATCCCATACTGAAAGTCGGTATTGACACCGTGCACTAAAATTGCGATGGGGAAATGTGTACCGCTGATTTTTCCTAAAAAAAAAGGCCCATCTATTGTTGAAAAACACGGTGTCATCCAGGTGATGCTATTGAAATAAGCTTTATGGTTCTCTCCCTGACCAGGTGCTTGTGTACCCACACTTGCTTTCGTATGCATCATCCAACTCCATCTTATTTCAAAATGAGCTGTAGTATATTATAAAAAATAAAACATGTAAATAAGATTTAAAACTATATTAATGAAGTTTCAACGATCTGGTGAGGCAAAGGTGTTGGGGCGATTCCGATTTGGATCTACCGTCATCGTGCTGACCCCTCCAGATGTGCTCACCCTCTCACCCCATCTTTCACTCGATGGCTTTGTGCGCATGGGCGAACGCATTGCGACGCTTTCTGAAAAAACGACAGCTTTTGAGATGGAGCTCAGTTATGTTTATTAAGAACACATATGTAGAAGTCCAGACAGATATGAGACAAATTTAGGGTCAGTCAAGGCTGAGTGAAACGAACCCGAAGGGGTGCCTTGACGGGCTCTAAATTTGTCTCATATCTATCTGGACTTCTACACCCCAATGCAGTATATTCATCACTACCAATTGGAGGCTTCTCAAAAGTCTCAAAATACCTGAACCTATACACAATCTTAAGTCTGGCAAACCTAAGAACCATTCAGAATAGAGAAAGTTCAACCCTTCAATATGTACATGATTGAATCTCGACTTTTCAGGTTGAAGCGATATAAATGCCTTAAAATTTCGACAGGAGCACTCAATGAGCCATGGCACTACAAGTACCAAAGTAACAGACGCAGAAAAATTCTTTATTCTATGCCGTTCAACATCACCCTCTTATGAGGAGGCTGATTTAGAATTTGCCGAGCTTTACTCAACTCAGACACATCAAGAAGCAAAATTGTTGCAGGTTTTGATGTACAAAAAATCATCTCATGAAGATCTTTCATTGCGCAAAACTCGGATCCGCATCGCTCTGAAATTGACTAAGCTCAATAAGCTCAAATTGAACAATTTTGAACCAAAAAATGCATCCGAGTTTATTGCATTTTTTCCTGAGCTATTACTAGCATCAGAGAAAAACCCTCATCTTGGAGAACTCAGGTCCTATTGGGATACCTGGCGAACTCATGCGAATAAAGCAAATCAGGGGCTCGTTAATCAGGGAGTTCAAGATGAGGTAATCTGGTTACACCAACTGTGTAAAGAGGATTCTCGGTTTGGATGGGGGGTTGTTAATCAACCTCGTCTTTTCTTATCTGTTACTCAAGTGCTAACCCAACTGAAGAGGTACTTAGAAGCCAATCGAAACAGCCAGATCAAAGCTTTGACAGAGGCACTGACCAAAACCTTTATCGAATGTTGTGCGCTCAGCACTGCTTTAGATCCCGGTTTGAAAGGGGCTGCTGTTAACTATGCCAAAGCCTTGCCAAGAGAAGAGTTGCTGAATTTCATACAATTTTGTCTAAGCGATTTTCCAGCCCAAGAATCAGACTATGAAAAATACTTTCAACGTGAGCGCCCTGAACTTAAGTTTTTATTAACTATTACACGAGAGAGTGCAGAGGAGGTATTGCCTTTTCTTGATCGCATGGATCCTGACATGAAAGATCGTACGTTGTTGGATTATTTGCACAGGGAAACTCAAGAACAGCTCTCTACAACCCAAGAAAGTACGAAATCACACAAGAAGCCCAGAATATCGAGTAGCAAAAATCATAGCAGCACATCCTCAGAAACTAAATCAGAGCCCACCGAAGCCCTACGGTCTAAAGAATTGCTTTCGAAATTGTTTTCGAACATCCCTCAGAAAATCAAAGCGTCAAGGGCTTCCGAACCTTCACTACGTAGTGACTCAGCAACGCACCCAAGAACCAACCATCAGGCTCAGTCAAATCGATCATCAAAAACTGTAACACAGCCAATTGCACAGCAGCCTGCTAAAAAACCCAGAACAGCGACATATACAACCCCGCAGATAACCAACGCTGATGCGGAAAAAAAAGCGACCGAATCATCAATGCCAACTACTGATGAAATGGCTTCACAGACCAGCATCAACTGGGCATTTAATATCAGCAATTCAACTTCTTGGATTAATCTATCACCACTCCTCAGCCCTACAAAAAAATATGTGGTGTTCTATAGAGGGCAGCATTGGTTACGCAGCGGATTAACTCCAAACGCGGTGACCTTGCCAGAAGACTCGGAATTTCGTACCGCTATGCTTGAAAATATACAAAAAGTTCAGTCAGCACCTAACCGTCCGCTATACTCCCCTTGCTTATCCGCTGAAACCAATGAAAAGAAGCGCAATGACCTACACCAACAGTTGCTCACTTGGCATGAGACCATTTCCCGCACTGGCCCTGTGATCCATGGTTCATTTCATTACCCCACTCAAGCCCACTACGTACACACTTATTTTAGCAATAATTACGCTGGTTTTTTAACAGACCTCCAAAGCCGTGGCACTCAGGTTGGCTTTGCTAGCTCTTTACACGGCAGTCAAGCGCAAGAGAGTAAAAATGCTGGGACAACACCACTTCAGGATGGAGACCCCATTGATACACTGAATGTTTCTGGTCAAGCCATTCCATTACCCTCTTTCCCTCTACAGCATCACCCCTTTTTTTCTTTTGCTGAAGGCGACCCGCTTCATTCGCTCTTGTACGCTTATGGTAGCAAAACCGCAAGCGAGGCTATGCATCGAGATCGTTTGCGTCCTAATTATCAGCGGAATCTAAAACCAAAAAATTCCGTTGTAGGCGAAGTGTTTATGCTGACTATACCATTTGATGAGCTGACTGCACTCCAGCAAATGGATATTTGGAGTCAATACGCACGAGGACATGTGCATATTGACACTCGCATTGTCAGCGAAAGAGAGACCACCTTTATTGGACAGATAGATCAACGATATATTGTTCTTAAAGTGGCCGTGGAATGGCCTTCGTTTGATTGTTATGATTCTTCTTATTACCAGCGTTTTGGACTAGACAAGGTACGCTGGGACACCTTTAAAAAACAGTGTGAAGCCGCGGTTGCCTTGAAATTTTTAAATCCCGAAAATCGCACCCTGTATCGTCCATTTAAGAAGGCTGTAAGCAATTTTATCATTCAGCACGTACGGGGTCGTCTTCAATTTCACGCATACAACTTACTGAAAGATAACCACTATTATCGAGATCCTTCTGGTTTATTGTGGCCCATACCACCTACCCGAAGAGTGCTCACCTTATTACGAGAAATGTATATTCACGGAGACCAAATAGCAGCTGCACTGGTATTGACCGAACGATACCCTTTATTGACTGAGATACCAGTCGAAAAGCATGCCATTGCCTATCCTCTGGCAAAGCTTTTGGGAACCCACGACGTACTGCAGTGGTATGGGGAGATTTACACACGCTTAGGCCACAAAACAGATATGACTGTCTCAGCTGCTGTGATCCGTAGGCTGGAGGCATTAAGCACTTTTCTAGAGAAGCATCTCGCCGAACCTGCTAAACTTCAAGAATGGATTCGAACAGTGCGTGGAACACAGGATAACAACACACATCAATCAACCACTGCCATCAATAAGCTTCCTGCCTCTCAACTCGCGGAATCACAATCCGCAATGCTCAACATTCCTCAGCCCAGAGCCCCTTTGCCTTTACCAAACACAACTCTTTCGTCTCAAAGTCAAGAAACACTACATGTGACACATAAAATAGTACAGCTCAATAGAGAAGTTCTTCATCACAATCATTATGGGCAGCTGTTGAATATTGTTCAACACGGCACCTTTCTAGACCTAATCAATTTTAAACTCCAAATTAGTATGTTATACCCTAATGACACAGAATTTAAAGACTATTGGGTTCGTATCACGGACCGACGAGACAAGGAGAATCTTCATCTACTGCACTGGATTGCAAAGCGCGAAACAGATGATTGCTCTCTATTGGACTTCTTATTGAATATCAGCCGAAGTTTCAAGGGATCTGCTGTGGATGCTCATGGAAAACAGCCTCTTCATTATGCCGCCCAAAGGGGTCATGTTATGTTAGCCGAAAGGATATTACAACACTATGGAGCACTCAGCCCTAACTGCCTAGATCACGAAGGAAAAACGCCACTGCATTATGCTTGTCAACAGGGTCACCTAGACATGGTGATGTGCCTTTTGAACTACAGAGCTGATGTGATGTTAAAAGATAAAGCAGAGTGTACCCCATTGGAGTATTGGCCGAATAAAACCTTATCCGAGTATCACTTCTTAACAGCATTGCAAATGCTTTTGACCACGCTAGACGAAGTGATTTCGGGAAGAGTGCACCCCATTGCACTGCCCACCCAAAAGCTAAAGCAGGAGAAAACGCAAACCGCAATACAGCGTCTGAGAGCGCTAGTTACAGGCTTTCCAACCCATTGGGATCAACTAAAGCACATTCAGTACTTAGAAACACGCACACTGTCGACTAGCCATACTCGGCATACGTTTATCACGGTTTTAGCGCATTGGGGTCAGCATGAATCGCTCAGACAATTGAAGATTCTAGGCTGTACTTTTCAGCCATTGGCGGTCAATAAGAGCAATCAGTCTCTTCAAAAGGAATCGGCTTTAACAATTGCACTACATCAGTGCCAGAATGTTTCGGCAGCAGTCCAAACCTGTGCAGCACAGACAGTGGAAGTGATCTTGCAAGATTATAATGATCAGCCGCTTATCACCGATCGAGAGTGGGAAAAACAACTCATTCGAAAAACCTTCAACTCTTCTTGTTTGGCAAACACGGTGAAAGCGAAATTGCAAACGTTGGCAGGAGGCTCTGCACCAGCTGAATCACCTGCTCTGGCTGCTTCAACTGCTCTTCCTTTCTATGAAAGAAGCTCAATCGCAGCCCCCGCCCCTCTCCCTAGCCCTCTCCCGCAAGGGGCGAGGGAATAAAGATAAGCCTTGCCAATTCAGCGTTCCAGAAAGACGTGTGGATACCCTATCGACGCTTTCTGAAAAAAGTCTGTAGCATAGCACGGCATTCAGGTTCTAAGACACCTCCTTGAACCTCCAGTCGATGGTTCACCCACGGGGCTTTTGATAAATCTGCGCAAGAGCCCAGCGCTCCGGATTTGGGATCCAGTGCTCCAAAAACCACGCGTGTGACGCGCGCATGGATCAGGGCTCCCACGCACATCATGCACGGCTCCAAGGTCACATAGAGGGTCGTATCGACCAAGCGATAGTTCTGTAAAGCCTTGCCCGCTGTGCGCAGCGCAAGTATCTCAGCATGGGCAGAAGGGTCATGATGGGCAATAGACTGATTATAGGCTTTTGCAATCAAAAGGTTTGAAGAGGTTTGAACCATCAACGCACCGACAGGCACCTCGCCCAAAAACGCAGCTTCACGGGCCAGATTCAGCGCCTCTTGCATCCAGAATAAATCCCTCTCGCGCAAGAAAAACTAACTCACTGTGAAATTAGAATAATTGCCTATGACATCTTCCTGGAATACCACTGGCGCATCATAAGGCAGTGTGACCTTCCAGCTCGTTCCTGCATATAATCGCGTGCTTTGATCAATGGGATGACAGACTTTGTCAATACACTGCTTGCCATTCCCCAACAAGGCATTGGTATTTCCCGTGTTGATAATTTCCAGCACCTTACCTTGACGTGTGGCCTGTAGCACAGGGACAGGGGTTTTAGGCAATAAAATCACACGCACCCCATACCCGATCGTAAAGCTCACAGAAGCGGATGCAGCACCCTCCTTCACTTTCTCATGGTCAATCAAAGCCCCTGATACAGGAAAGATATTGACAATATAAATCAAGTCTTTGGCGGTTGCTTTTACAAAGGGGATGAGTCTCACCACCTGCTGGCCATTCGGAGGGATCACCATTTTGGTGGGAGTGAGGGCAATACCCGCTTCAAAAGGCGAAGAACCTTCAGGGATATTCACGGATTTCTGATCTGGCATGCCTGGGTTTTCAACCTTGGTGATGGTCGCCTCAACATAGGCCACCTGATCTCCTGAGTTCTGCACCGTAATATCCGCTGAGCTTTGAGTGTAAGCCATGTTAAGCACATTGGGGTAGACATGGATATTGGCATATCCCGCCTGTAACCCAAAGCCCACCAAGCTAAAAAAGAATAATACATTACGAATTCGCATGGCTGTTCTCACTTTTCAAATTTTTATCAGAGCTTACCAGGGTGTAGTTCCCTAAAATTTCTTGTTCCAACTGAACCTGCGCAATGGACAAATTCTCTGGCAAATTTACTTGGAACCCTGTGCCAGGATAGACAAGATGCGCGGAATTAGCAATTCGAGCACACAAGGGCAGCGCATCACCCATTTGCGGGCATCCCCACAAACCCAGGGTGACTACAGTGGTATTCCCCTCGTTATGCACCCTGACAACATGGTCTTTCAACATCACCTGCAACTGAGGGTGTGGCGTGACCGGCCTGATGATCACCAGCACACCATAGGCAGTCACGACTGTCAGCCCTGCATGCACACCCATCGTTTGCCCTTGAACAGGCTCAATGGCAGGGATTGCTGGCGTGAAGGTCACATAGTAAATGCGATCTGTCGGCGTGCTTTTGACAAGATTCACCAACCGCACAACGACGTGCTCTCCCGGCTGCAAGATCAGCTTACTGGGCGCAGCAGCAATCCCAAATGCATAGGGATTTTGATGAACAAAAGGAATATCCTGCACGTTGGGTGTGCCTGGATGCAGGACTTCTTTGAGGGTTACGTTAATGTACTCGACCTGCTTTCCGGTGTTTTGAATATGGATCTCACGCATCTGGGGATTCAGATCTGCCAACGTTGTGACGCGCATAGGACGCACGAGAATTCCGGCAACACTGAGGTGCATCTCACAGGAAGCCCCGATCAGGGCCACCATCACCACAACCATTACGCCTCGAGCGATCTTCAAAAAATCATTACGCATGTCTAATATCCTGCTGACTGATAGAAGAGAAAAGCTGAGTTTACCAGTTTTCGCTTATTTTTGCCATATTTTTTAAGGTCTTACCATTTAAAATCACTTCTCGCTGAGGCACAGGAACCATCATCCCTGCACCGTCAAACGCCAATTTGACTTGCTCTGTCAACGTATAGGGCAGATCAGGCAGATTTTGACGATCCGTCCAATATCTCAAAAGTAAAATCACAGCACTGTCAGAGAGCTCTTTCACCCAAACGATAGGCTTCTCAGGGGTTTGAGAGACCCGAGCATCCCCCATCGCAAGATCTAAGATGATCTTTTTCGCCTGGCTGATGCTGTCTCCATAGGCCATACTGAAAGACAATTCGAGACGACGTAAATCATTTTGAGAGAAGTTGGTGATGGCATCTCCCAGAATTTTACCATTGGGCACCGCAACGGCTTTATTGTCTGAGGTTAACAGATGGGTGAACATGATCTCAATGCCCTGTACCGTGCCTGAGACTCCCGCCGCTTCGATATAATCTCCCACTTTGAAGGGCCGCATGATGACCAATACAATGCCCGAGGCCAAGTGCGACAATGAACCTTGCAGGGCCAAAACCAAGGCAAACGAGATACTGGCCAAAATCGCCACCATCGAGGCAGTCTGAACGCCCAGGCGAGAAAGTGCAATAATGCAGACCATGACCAGCAAAGCGATATAGACCAGCTGGTTCAAGAAAACACGCACGGTGCTTTCAACCTTGCGTCGCTTCAAAAAGCGATCCATATTTTTACGCAGATGCCCTGCAAACCAAATGCCCACAATGGCAATCACCAACGCCCAAAACACCATAAAGCCATAGCGCAGCGTTTCGTTTTCAAACCAAGAAGCGATTGCATGCATCTTTATATTCTCTTTGTTTTTTTACTCTCGATAGTAATCATGGTCAAATGCCCAGACATTCACAGGGGGCAATAAAATCTGCGTTCGCCACGGAGGGGTATAGTCCCGTGAAAAACCTGGATTCAAATACTCAAACAACCCTACAGGGATTTGGGCATCGCGGATAATCTGCTGGATACTCAACTGTTTAGGGAGGGTAATGAGCACTGCTCGATTATACAAGGTAATCGGGGGTAATCTCAAATGAAAAGCAGCCGCATGCCTCAAGATATAACTCATGGCCAAGAGCCTAGGAACATAATCACGCGTTTGATAAGGCAGCGCGAGGTTCCAGTAATTTAAAGACTCATGGCGATCAGCAGCCAAACGAATCACCCCCATCACCGTGCCAGGCCCCGCGTTATAAGCGGCCAATGCCAAATACCACCCTCCAAATTCACGATGCAACTCAGCCAGATTATCCATCGCGATCTGGGTGGAGAGCACGATGTTATTCATAGGGTCAACCCAGGGGTTCTCCACATCATAGCCATAACTTCTGGCCGTGATGGGCATCAACTGCCAAATACCTGTCGCCCCGACATCCGATTGGGCAGAGGGCAGATAACCACTCTCAATAAAGGGCAAAAGGGCGAGATCAACCGGCATTTGACGGGCTCTCAGGGTTTTCACCACATACGGCAGTGTATACTGAGCATGGTCGAGTTCACTTTGAATGATGTCCAAGCGCCCTGCATCTTGACGGATAAAATACTGCACCTGTGGACGAGCATCATCATGCGTAAATTGCAGCTGATTTAAAAAATCAGGCCAAAAATCCAGGCCAGACGCGAACGCAGACTGAAACAAAAAACTTGAGAAACCCAGCATCCCTAACAACATCACACACCATCGCCGCACGAAGCACTCCCTCTAGGCATTGAGATCCACTGCCAGTATACTGCATATTGGCTTTTTGGAACATCACATCAGGGTAGATAGGAAATCAGGTATGAAAAGCATTGAGATCTTTACCGACGGCGCTTGCCGAGGCAATCCAGGCCCTGGAGGATGGGGCGCGTTGTTACGCTATGGCACGCATGAAAAGCACTTAAAAGGGTTTGTGCCACATACAACGAACAACCAAATGGAGCTTCTCGCGGCGATTGAGGCCTTAAGGGCACTGACTGAACCCTGCGTGGTGAGGCTCACCTCAGACTCTCAGTATCTGCGCCAAGGGATCACCGAATGGCTCCCCACTTGGAAAAAGAATCACTGGATGACCCAAAACAGAAAGACCCCTGTGAAAAACAAAGCCTACTGGGAGCAGCTCGATCAGCTGAATCAACAGCACCAAATCACCTGGCTTTGGGTGCGTGGCCACACGGGGCATCCTGAAAACACCCTGGCAGATCTACTGGCCAATCAAGCAATTGATGAGCATCAGTCTCAAGAAAAAATAAAATAGAAAATAAAAAACAACGCAATGCCATAAAGTCCAGGCTTGATTTTCTTAAACTGGCCGTAAGAAAGATTTAAGATGACATAGGTGATCACCCCCATTCCAACGCCATCTGAAATTGAGAACGTCAAAGGGATGGTAAGTAGCGTCACCACAGCAGGTAAAACTTCTGTAAACACCCCCCACTCCAGATCTGCGATCGGTTTGAGCATCAGACAACCGACATAAAATAAAATGGCAGAGACGGCGGTCATGGGAATACTTCGCGTTAGGGGCCCTAAAAAAAGCGCGAACAACAAAAGGCCGCCCACCCAGATCGCAGTTTTACCCGAACGCCCACCTGCACCAATCCCAGCACTGCTCTCCAAAAGAGGTGAGGAAGTGGTGAGCCCCATCAAGGCGCCCATCGCCGAACTGACAGACTCCACACACAACGCGCGACTTGTCTTTTTCTGCATATCTTCGCACTGGGGAATCATCTTCAGCAACCCTAAAATACACCCTGTGCTGTCAAACAGCCCAATCAAGAAAAACGTGAACGTTGTCATGATCATAGGGAAGCTCAGCAACCCTTGAAAATCCAGCTGATCCCACAATGACAAATGCCAGCTGGGAAGCGCAAACACGCCATAAAAATGCGCCTGCCCCCCTCCAAAAATCCAATCCAGCACGCTGACACTGAGCAACCCAATCAGCAACGCCCCAGGGATCTTACGAGCATCCAGTATCACCACAATAAAAAACCCAATCACAAACAGCAACACTGAAAACGTATGTAACTGACCGAGCATCACTAAGGTCTTAGAACTGGCGGTAATCACATGTGCCGTATGCAGCGCCAACATCCCCAAGAAAAACCCAATCCCCCCTGTGATTGCGATCCCTAAAGATTTAGGAATCGCCTGCAAGATCCAGCGCCGGATGGGTGTGAACGAGACCAACACCAGCAACAGATCTGCGACAAAAACGGAAGCCAGAGCTCTCTGCCAGGGGATCGCATGATCCCCCACCACCACATAGGCAAAGAAAGAGAGCAAGCCCAAACCAGGGGCAAACACAATGGGGGTATTGGCAATGAGGCCTGCTGCAATCGAGGAAAACCCTGCGATCAACACCACCGAAAGCAACGTTGCAGCCAACGGCATGCCTGCATAATGCAAAATATGAGGGATCACCACAAGCAAATAAACC
Source organism: Thiotrichales bacterium (assembly GCA_023266165.1). Classification (GTDB taxonomy): domain Bacteria; phylum Pseudomonadota; class Gammaproteobacteria; order Francisellales; family CACEW01; genus JAHFRR01. The sequence continues at coordinate 722 of JAHFRR010000017.1, read as the reverse complement.
ATGCTCAAGAATGTCGTAAGACCTGGCAGAAACTCAGAGCGGACAAGCCATGATGGACGCATATGAAATCAATCCCCTGCTGTCGCTGAGTTTTAAAAGATGGTCGGGACGACTGGATTCGAACCAGCGACCCCATGCACCCCATGCATGTGCGCTACCAGGCTGCGCTACGCCCCGACTGTCGAGCATTCTACTGAAGATCTTCAAAAATAGAAAGAGACTCTCACAATTTGGGTGAAAATTTTGCTCAAACTCACCGGCCCTTGCTTTATCGGCCCTTTATCGGCATAATTCCCTTCATCCAAGTGCCGATAAAGTGCCGATAAAGTGCCGATAAAGTTTTTGCCAAACTATACGCTGACCCCCACAGCGCTCAATGCTCTTTTGCGTATTGAAGCTGTGAAAACAGCTGTGTTGCACGTACCGCTCACCCCTACTGTGCTGGCGTCCTTACGCGAAACCGCGCAGCTGTACACTACGCATTACTCTACGATGATTGAAGGCAACTTGCTTTCACAAGAGCAAGTGCGGGAAGTGCTAAAACACGAAGGCCATTTCCCAGGACGAGAGCGTGATGAGCATGAGATCAAAGGCTATTATGCCGCGCTCAAACAAGTGGAACAGTGGGCTGCGCAAGGCGCCCCCCTGTCCGAGAAAAAGATTCAGACACTGCATGCTCTTGTCATGCATGAGGGTCGCAGCAAAGTGCCCCCCACCGCTTA
>JAHFRR010000105.1 GCA_023266165.1 Thiotrichales bacterium | reverse complement strand
TGAAGGGGAAACCCAGTATAATGCCCAGATGATGGCGTGGTCTGGCGCGCTCAATCTCCCGCTGGTTGCAACGCAGAATGTGAGATTTTTACATCCTGAAGATTTCCCCGTACATGAGATCCGCGTAGCCATTCATGAGGGGTGTACTTTACTTGATAAAGGGCGCGCCAAACGTTATCGAGAGACGCAGTATCTGGCATCCGGTCATACTATGGCAGAGTTATTCAAAGACTGCCCCTCAGCGCTCCAAAATACCTGGGAAATTGCCAAGCGCTGCAATGTTTTCTTTGAGCTAGACAAGCCCTGCCTGCCCGCGTTTTCAACGGCGTCAGGGGAGAGCGAGCCTGAGTATCTGCGCAGGCTGTCGCAAGAAGGCTTAGAGGCGCGACTGAAGTTAATTTCAGGGGATGTTGAGATGTATCGAGCACGCTTGAGGCAAGAGCTGGATGTGATTATCTCGATGGGGTTTTCCGGGTATTTCTTGATTGTGGCGGACTTTATCCAGTGGGCGAAAAGTCATGGTGTGCCTGTGGGGCCTGGGCGAGGATCGGGTGCTGGGTCACTGGTTGCATTTGCCTTGAAAATCACGGATATCGACCCTTTGCCCTATGATCTGCTCTTTGAAAGATTCTTGAATCCTGAGCGGGTATCGATGCCTGATTTTGATGTGGATTTTTGCATGGACGGTCGGGATCGCGTGATTGATTATGTTGCAGAGCGCTACGGGCGCTTCAGCGTTTCCCAGATTATTACCTACGGCTCGATGGCTGCCAAAGCGGTGATTCGCGATGTCGGGCGCGTGATGAGCCAGCCCTATGGGTTTGTGGACAGTATAGCCAAATTAGTCCCTTTAGACATTGGCATCACCCTGGATCAAGCTTTAGAGCAAGAAGAGCGTTTGAAAGCGCGTTATGAAGAGGAAGAAGACGTGCGGGCCTTGATCGATATGGCCAAACGCTTGGAAGGCACCGTGCGTAACGTAGGCAAGCACGCCGGAGGGGTGGTCATTGCGCCCTCTCAGCTGACAGATTTCACGCCCATTTACTGTGAAGAAGGCTCGAAGCAATTGGTCTCTCAGTATGATAAAGACGATGTTGAGTCTGCAGGATTGGTCAAGTTTGACTTTTTGGGTTTACGAAATCTCACCATTATCGACCACGCCCTTAAAAACATTAACCGCTTAAAAGTCCAGGCGGACGAGCCGGAGATTATCATTGAGACCTTGCCTTTAGAGGATCTCAAGACTTTTGAGTTGTTGAAAGCCTGTAAAACCACAGCGGTGTTCCAGTTGGAATCTCGAGGCATGAAAGACCTGATCCATCGATTACAGCCGGATTGTTTTGAAGAGATTATTGCGCTGGTCGCGCTCTTTCGACCTGGGCCTTTACAGTCAGGGATGGTGGATGATTTTATTAATATCAAGCATGGTCGCGCCCGTATTGAGTACCCGCACCCCCTCACGGAACCCATTTTAAAGCCTACCTATGGAATTATTTTGTATCAAGAGCAAGTGATGTTACTCGCCCAAGTCTTGGCAGGCTATACGTTGGGAGGCGCGGATTTGCTGCGTCGAGCGATGGGAAAGAAAAAGCCAGAAGAGATGGCGCAGCAGCGGGAAATTTTTATTGCAGGTGCGCTCAAAAATAATATCCCCCTGGAAACCTCCCAAGGTATCTTTGATTTGATGGAGAAGTTTGCCGGCTATGGATTTAACAAGTCCCACTCGGCAGCGTATGCCCTCTTGGCCTATCAAACGGCGTACCTTAAAGCCCATTATCCTGCAGAGTTTATGGCAGCCGTGTTGTCGTCAGATATGGACAATACGGACAAGGTGGTGGTTTTCTTGGAAGACTGTCGTTTATTGGGGATCCAGGTGCTGCCGCCTGATATTAATCAAAGTCATTATTTTTTCACGGTGAAAAGTCCAGGTGTGATTCTATATGGCCTGGGGGCTATCAAGGGTGTGGGTGAGCAGGCTGTTATTTTGGTTGAAGAAGCACGTACATTGCAAGGGCCTTTCTTGAATGTATTTGATTTTTGTAGGCGTTTGGATCTTCGGAAAGTGAATCGACGGGTGTTGGAAGCTTTGATTGCAGCGGGTGCGATGGATTCCATTGGCCCCAGTCGTCCGCAACTGATGAAGGCCCTGGAAAGCGCGGTGATGGGGGCCGAGCAGCAAGAGCGTGTGCAATCGCGAGGGCAGGAAGATCTCTTCGGTGCAAAAAGCCGTACCGTGGAGCTGGACATCTACCCTGAAGCCCAGTCGGATCCTCTTCAGATTTTATTGGCGGAGAAAGCTGTGCTAGGGCTGTTTCTCTCAGCCCATCCCTTGAAAATCTATGAGGCGGATCTCAAACGGCTTTCTATTATTTCGCTTGATCGTGTACGCCCCACCCCGCGTGGTGAGAGCGTGCGTATCGCAGGGGTACTGGTACAAACGCGGCGGATCAAAACCAAGAAAGGCCAGTTGATGCTGATCCTGACCTTAGATGACGGGCATTCTCGGCTCGATGCCACGGTGTTTCCAGACCAAGTAGTGCAGTTCTCTGATGTCTTGAAATCCCCAGAGCCGTTGCTGGCCACTGTTGAGATTCAGCGAGATGATTTTACTGAAGGCCTGAGAGCACGGGTTCTGGAGCTACAGCTGATCTCGCATCTGCGTTTAGAGTCTAAAACCTTGTTGATCCATCTCGCGCATCCTACATCCCCACAGGATTCTGCTTTCTCGATCGAAAAGCTTGCCTGTCTCAAGCAGTTATTAGCAGCCCACCCTGGGCCTTGTCGTATTGCTTTGCAGATTGAGAACAGCCAAGGAGAGGTCACACTGGAGTTGCCTCATGCAATGGGGCTCAAATTGGATCCTGAGCGCTTGAAAGCCTTGGCAGATCTCATGGGGGAAAGAAATTTGAGATTTGAGTGAGAAAGATGACTTGAAATCCTCAAAACGATCCCCATCTTGGACTCAGTAGATTTTTTTAATCCATAAAAAGGGGAGACATCCATGAGCGCTGAAAAAAATACGGACAAACAAACGTTTTCGTTTCAAACTGAAGTCAAGCAGTTGTTGAAATTAATGATCCACTCTTTGTATTCTAACAAGGAGATTTTCTTGCGAGAGTTGGTCTCCAACGCCTCCGATGCTGAAGACAAGCTGCGATTTGAAGCTTTGCATCACCCTGACTGGCTCTCTGAAGATGCAGAGCTGAATATTAAAATTTTAGTTGACAAGAAAGCCAAAACCCTGACGGTGTCAGACAATGGGATTGGTATGACGCGTGAAGAGATCATTGACCACCTAGGCACCATTGCCAAATCAGGCACACGGGCGTTTATGGAAAGTTTGACAGGGGATCAAGCGAAAGATTCTCAAATGATTGGGCAGTTTGGAGTAGGGTTTTACTCGGTGTTTATGGTGGCTGATCGGGTCACGGTGTTGACCCGCAAGGCAGGTGTGAAGCCTCAAGAGGCTGTGCGTTGGGAATCCTCAGGGGATGGAGATTATACCTTAGAAGCAGCCACGAAAGCCAAACGGGGTACAGATGTCATTTTGCATTTAAAAGACGACAGCCAGAACTTTTTGGAATCCTGGAGCCTCAGAAGTTTAGTGCACAAATATTCAGATCATATCGCCTTCCCTATTCTGATGGAAAAAGCCCCTGAGATGGATGATAAAGGCAAAGAGAAAAAAAGCACGGGTGAACTTGAGACCGTCAACCAAGCCATTGCGCTTTGGGCTCGTCCGCGTACCGAGATCACAGAGGATGAATACAAAGCTTTTTATAAACATATTTCGCATGACTATGCAGACCCTCTCGCCTGGACACACAATAAAGTTGAGGGTAAACAAGAGTTTACCAGCCTCTTGTTTATTCCAGAGCGGGCGCCATTTGATCTCTGGGATCGCGATCGCAAGTCAGGAATTAAGTTATTCATTAAACGTGTGTTTATCATGGATAACGCAGAGTTTATGCCGAGTTATCTACGGTTTATCCGCGGTGTGATTGATGCGGCAGACTTGCCTCTGAACGTCTCGCGTGAGATTCTGCAAGACAATAGCCTGGTCGAAAAAATTAAAGCCTCTAGTGTCAAGAAGATCCTGGGTACCCTAGAGAAAATGGCAGAAAGTCAGCCAGAAGAATATGCAAAATTTTGGAAGGCTTTTGGTCAAGTCATCAAGGAAGGCCCGGCAGAAGATCGCGAGAATCAAGCGCAGATCGCAAAACTTATGCGATTTGCCTCAACCCTTGCCGATACAGACGCTCAGACGGTGTCGCTCTCTGATTACATCAGCCGCATGAAAGAAAAACAAGAAGCGATTTACTATATCACTGCCGAAAGCTTTATGGCAGCGAAAAACAGTCCGCACCTGGAGATCTTTCGCAAGAAAGGCCTGGAAGTGCTACTCTTGAGCGACCGTGTCGATGAGTGGTGGGTGTCGATGATGTCTGAGTTTGAAGGCAAGAAACTCCAGTCGGTCTCTAAGGGTGATGTTCAACTTGAAGATGAAAAATCAGAGACAGAAAAAGAAGCGGATGCAAAGCTTGAAAAAAGTTTTGAGAGCATCATTGCTGAGATGAAAAAGATTTTGGCGGATCAAGCGAAGGACGTCAAAATCACGCATCGCCTGACGGACTCACCTTCCTGTGTGGTCGCAGAGGATGACGGCATGAGCCTGCATCTGCAGCGTATGATGGCCGCAACAGGCCAGGCAATGCCAACCAGCAAGCCTATTCTGGAGATCAACCCGGCGCACCCGTTGGTCATTCAACTGCAGAATCTTCAAGACGATGAGGCCTTTGCCGAGTGGACACAGTTGCTTTTTGAAGAAGCCCAACTGGCTGAGGGTGGGCATGTGCAGGATCCTGTGGCATTTGTCAAAAGGGTTAATCGATTGCTGGGACGATAGAGGTGGCATCCGTTCCGTGCCATTCACTATCGTACACAGAGTGAATGACTGGAATTTTCTTGAAAAGGATGTGCAATTTTTGTGTCCTTCATTCTTATCAGCAGTCACCTCTCCCCTCAAGGGGCTACGGCATGCA
>JAHFRR010000016.1 GCA_023266165.1 Thiotrichales bacterium | reverse complement strand
ATGCTGTCCTCTAAAACCCGCGCGATACAACGACGCATCATCTACTTTTCCTTTTGATATCAATAGGAGGCGGCGCAAAGAGAGCCTTCAGCAACCCAAGGTCTCGTGTGTTTTCAGCGAGGATCTCAAACGTGTCCTCCCGATCAAAACAAATCTCATTTTCCTCAGCCAGTTCCACAAGAAACTGGTCTAACGAGTCTTGGTTAATCTCTGCAAGACCATGCTTTTTCATGGTAAATAAACTGCTTCTCATCAAAGCAATGATCGCCTCATATCGGGGAAGATCCTGTATACACAGGCCTCGCAGGGCTTTGATGATGGGATGGGCCTCTTGCAATACTGACATGATTACACTCCTCGTCCGTGTTTTGGATATCCCTGAGACCCCTCAAATCGGTGGTAGGGCTGCGGGGCCTTCATACTCATCTTCTCGTCTTGGGCATGAGCCAAATAAAACTTGGCTTCGCGGTGAAGGAATTCGACAATATGCAGGTCTTTCAAAATCTCACTGGGTCTCAGTTCTATGTCGTTCATATCTTGATCCTCTACTTAGTTTTACACTGCCTTATCCATTTAAAGATCGGATAAGAACTATAATTTAAAACCTTTATCGGTTAAACCCATTTAGGTTTCATAAGCGAATTTACATTATAAAAAACGCAGTGTCAATAGGTAATCTTAAAATTTTTATAAACTTTTTTAATGAATAGAAAACATATAATAGACTGATTTCGCCTATCACTCCTGATTTTTATGGTGATCATAAGGAGTTTCGGTGGGAAATTATTTAAAATATTTCGTCTTCGATCTTGATAAATCCCTGTTTACATGCCTGTGAAATCAGCCAATCAGGGCACTGGCGAAATCGCTTAGTATCGAAAACAGCAACTATCTCATCCTCATGTGATCGCGTGGTTTTGCCAATTAAAGGAAGCTCTAAAAAACACCATACAAAAGAGGCCATATGCTCTCGTGTACGCATATTATTGCGGATACGCCCTAATGCAAAATCAAACCCTTGCTGCGCGCATATATTGAGGGCTGTACGACGCAACACTCCACCCAGCAAGCTCATAGGTTTTAGCGATAGACTCATACCCAGACCAGCAATTTTGACTCTCTCTCCATCGACAAAAATATGGTCTATAAATACTGCGATATGCCCAACAAGTTTATCATCGTAATACGCCAAAACCCTTTTAATGGGTAGGCAATACCCAAATGTTTTTTTAACGAAAGATTGAGTTCTGAAGTGATACGCAATATTTAACGCCCGATGAATTTCATTGTGCTGCTCCCAAGTCAACTCGTCTTCTTCATAAACTTCTGTTCGAAAATTTGTATCATACAAAATAGCGCGAGCCTCCATTCTCGCCCTTACCCTATTTGTTATCATTTTTGTGCACCATATTTTTTTCAATTTCCTCAAGAGAGCGTCTATTGACCGTTGGCAAGAAATAGGTTAAAAATAAATACAAAAGAGAGATGAACGCACAAAACAGAAAAAGCCCTCCAAGACCTATTATATTTTGCAATGGCAAAAAGCTTGCCGAAAGCAACGCCCCCATCACTGAGCTCGTAAGCGCTGCGAGCGACAGCCCTGTGCTTCTAATTTTTGAGGGGAGAAGCTCGCCCATCAAAGGCCAGATGAGTGCGCCAGGCGCGATTGCAAAAAATACGATAAACCCCAGCAAGCAGCTTGTCACAATAATCGCACGTGTGCGCGTGGCTTCCATAAAACCATGCGCTGCAGCGATGCCAAGCAAGCAGATTACAATACCCGCAAGTCCAAATGCTAAAAGCTTGCGTCTTTCAATATGATCCACAAGACAAAATGAAACAATAGTCATAACAAGATTAAGAGCTGTAATTATAATACTCCCAGAAAGCGCCAGGTCATGGGCTTTAAACCCAGAAAAGAACAAAATAGTGGAATCATATTGAAGAATGATATTGATGCCCGTCAATTGATTGAAGGATCCGAGACACATGACAAGAAGAATAGGGAATAAAAATCGTTTTTTTAAAAAGATGTTCCATTCAAAAATCTTTCGCCCAGCAGTTTTTTTATTTTCCAAAATCTCGGAGAAGACCTTCTTTGCCTCTAATTCTGAGCGTGTTTTCTGAATAACCTGAAGAGCCTCTACATTTCGTCCTTGTGAAATCAGCCATCGTGGCGATTCGGGCACAACCAAAGAAAGACTGAGAAGGATTACAGCAGGAATAAACTCAATCCATAGGATGGGCCGCCAAGAAAAATCCTTATAAACGAACCGGCAAATGACAGTGGACAACAGTATTCCAAAGGTCAAGCACACCTGAAAAGAAACAACCCCTCGACCACGAAGATGGGCAGGCATGCTTTCAGTCAAGTAAAGTGGTACTGTGATACTTGCCATTCCAGATGCAACACCCATCAATAAACGCCCTATCGAGAGCACCAGTATATTATCGCCGTTCAACATGACAAGAATTCCGACCATAGAAGTAAGCGCTGATAAAACGAGCAGTGTCTTTCTTCCAACATAATCTGATAAGCGCGCCATAAAGAACGCGACAAAAACGATCCCCCATAAAAAAGACGAGACAAATAAAGAGGCTGAAAAGCTTGTAAGGTGTAATCGCGCTTGCATCAACGGTAGTATGCCAGACATTGATCCAATATTGTATCCGTAAAGAATGCCAAAGATCGAAACAGACAACACTAAAAATAGCTGTAAAGTTCTATAAAGACGGTCTGGTTGATGCAGCAATTGATTCATAAAATTACTCATCTAATGTGTTTAACTTTAACTTTTTCAGTCCATGCTCCAGTAGTAACGCAGTTTGTTGTCCAGTGAGTTTTAAAAGCCTTTCCTTAGGAAACAGCCCCTGATAGAGCTCTGCAAGCTCCCCAGAAATAAAGATTAGCAATTCTGTTTTTGTTTTTTCGTCAATCAAGGACACGTCTTCTAGCAGGAAATCAGCGCTTTTTTGAAGAATCTCTCTTGATTTTTTTTGATAAGCAAGTTCTTTTAAAATAGAGCTTGCTTTTTGATAGGTAACGCTGGGGACTTCAAGAGCACTTGCAGATAAAAAGATGACATCGTCATTAAAGGCCCCCAATAGGCGATCTGACAGCACAGAGCTCTGTTCCTTCCCTTCTTTCACGGCCAGCACATGTTTTATTGCTTCACAACCAAGCCAAATGTTTCCAGCTGTGTCAGAAATGGGAAAACCGTATCCCTGTAAACGCTCAATCGTTTTTCCTTCATCAAGGCTGTATGTGACCATACACCCATCATTGATAGAAATACAAATTCCATTTTTTTCTCCAAAAAAAGTTTGATAATTTGTGATGGCATCTGCTTCTATGGAAAGCTTAGAAAAAAAATGATCCCCTTTCACCTGTATCTTTTCTCGATTTGCCTTCCTCCCATACTGTTGCACAGACGCAAAGATACTAACATCTTTGAGCTCAATTTTATTTTTAATTTTCTCGGAAAACGTTGTCAGCGCATTGATAATATTACCAATGAAAAATTCTGCATCATCACCACACCGTAAAGGAAACTGCTGTACAGACTCCACAGATTTTTTTCGCTCTACATCATAGAGCAAGCAGTACGTGACTTTGACAATAGAGATAAAAACCGCGAGAAATTTTGGGGGCGCTTTCTTTTTGGGCAGTTTATCTCTACCAGAGCTGGACTGATACAAATCTTTTAGCAAGACATCAGGCGTGCAGCTCAAAGCATCAGCAAGAGCAAGAATTTTTGAAACTCGACACTCTCGACTACCATTTAAAATAGGCAGCAAACTGGAGTAGCTCATGTTGGCCTTCTCAGCCAACTCTTTGATTGAAATCCCCTGCTCACGCATAAGCACTTCCAGGGTTTCTGAGAGTTTTTTCAAAGCTAACTGCTTCATGGTGTCCTGAATCTTAAATCAAATTAGGTGAAGCATACCAGAAAGTAAAAATAAATCTATTATTTTGAGAATTGAAATCATAGCAAGCAAAGCGTTGGCTTTGACAGATTAAGCTGAAATGCGCAGGTGACTATGCAAGCGAGACATTGGCAACCGTGCTGCTAGTGCATGCGTTCGCCCCACACGTTATGACAAAGCAAGAAGTACTAGGTGAAAACATATGGACACTACTACTAGGGCCAAAAACCTCAATCCCTACAGCATGGACATCACCTAGATCTCCCGCGCTAATACCTGCACCAATTGTAGCCTTATAAATAGAGACTCCATTGATAGGATAAGTCACGCCTGAGTTTATACTGATACCACCACCTTCCCCATTTGAAAACGACGAGCCTATTACTGTAGAGCAGTCTTCATTACGATAAAATGTAAAAACCCCTCTGTATACGAGAACACTGCCTAAAGGAATACCTGAAACCACAAAAGTTGCCCCTACAGAATTATCATTGGCAACACCTGCCATCATGAAGGGTACTCCTCCAGCAAAGACAGTTGAGAAGAGAAACCCACTTACCATCGCTAACCCTATTAAGCAATGCTTCACCACTGCCTTTCTCATTCTATCCTCCAGAGCTATTAAAATAGCCATTATCACTTTCATAATTGGGGAAAATAGTGCCCCCCCACGTCCTCTGATGCTCCGCCTTCTTCAACACCGGCTTTGCCCAACAACGCTTCGCGTCAATTAAAAATCCTGATTCTATTTCTGAGCTCATGTCATCCACCAAGATTATTTATATGAATCACATCTAAATATTTCATGTGAATATTCTTAGTTAAGTAATATTAGCACGAAAATATAATAAATCAAATTATAAAAAACTTATGGATAATTAAATGCAACTTGTATTTAATAAAAATTTAAGAAAATCTATATATCACATTGATGGTTTTCTTAGGATGATTTTTGAAAAATACTCTTAATTTTTTATCGAATTCACCAGGGATATCACCCTACTGCTCAGACTGCATAAAGCTTAGAGAAAAAATAAAAGAGAGTATCCTCGCTTATTTTCCTGAAAGGATAGGTTACGGCGTCAATCATGGCATGAGAGGACTTCCGAGAATCTTGGGTTGCTCAAAACGGCTAAAAAGCCAACACAAACGTGTAAATCTCTGATGATAAGTCCCCAGAAAAATAAAAGACCACCGTTTTATCAGGCCAGTGGCACGCCTGCGTGAAGCTCTGCGCCCCTGCAGCGCTTCATGATTTGCTGAAGCTCACCCCTCTCGAAAGTGCACCTCTAAAAAACGAAAACCCCGTTCCTTGATGGCCCCCACGATCAGATCCAGTCGTTCGAAATAACGTGTGACATCTGAAAATAACCCAGGGTCTACGAGCGCCTGAACCAGATTTGCAGAGGCCTCTGCGCGCTCACCCAAGGGGTGCGTTGGCATTAAGGTTTCTATCACATCGTATGCAAAATCTATCTGCAGCTCACTCAAACGACCATTGGCAACGATGCTGTCCTCTAAAACCCGCGCGATACAACGACGCATCATCTACTTTTCCTTTTGATATCAATAGGAGGCGGCGCAAAGAGAGCCTTCAGCAACCCAAGGTCTCGTGTGTTTTCAGCGAGGATCTCAAACGTGTCCTCCCGATCAAAACAAATCTCATTTTCCTCAGCCAGTTCCACAAGAAACTGGTCTAACGAGTCTTGGTTAATCTCTGCAAGACCATGCTTTTTCATGGTAAATAAACTGCTTCTCATCAAAGCAATGATCGCCTCATATCGGGGAAGATCCTGTATACACAGGCCTCGCAGGGCTTTGATGATGGGATGGGCCTCTTGCAATACTGACATGATTACACTCCTCGTCCGTGTTTTGGATATCCCTGAGACCCCTCAAATCGGTGGTAGGGCTGCGGGGCCTTCATACTCATCTTCTCGTCTTGGGCATGAGCCAAATAAAATTTGGCTTCGCGGTGAAGGAATTCGACAATATGCAGGTCTTTCAAAACCTCACTGGGTCTCAGTTCTATGTCGTTCATGGTGTTTTCCTCTATCTACTGTTATTCAACATGGCACTCGAAGATAGTTTCCTTATACTTATCTGAGCTAAATTTTTCAGCTTATTCTTCGAGTCCAGAGCCCCATATAAACACAAGTTTAAATCAGAATCTAGACATCGTGAACTCTATACATTTTCTCATGAAAAAATATGAACCTGTTTTAGAGGCGTTTATATTGGTCAAATTGAGATTTTATAAAAAATTTATAAAAAAGAGGAGAGTAAAAGAGAGATTTCCGTTATAATCTCCAGCACGAATTCTTTTAAACAGTATCTTTACCATGACTGAAGCCCTCGCCCCTGGGCCCATCAGGACGTACGTACATCGCGTGAAAAAGGATTTTTCAAAACCTGCAAGACCTGTATCTTCAGAGCCTGCATGGTGTAATTCAGATAATCAAAAAACTTATTACGAAGTTTCACCCATTGAAAAAGTGTTGGCTGGATTTGCACGCATGGGGGGTCTTGATCGAGGTATTGATGTGGATATGGTACTTCCCTATTTGAAAACGGCAACCCGCATTCTAGAGGCAGGGCCAGGGTATGGTCGCGTGCTGAAACGTTTGCTAGATCATCATCTGCCAGGCTCTATTGAAGCGGTTGAAAGAAGCCAGTTACTGTATAAAACGCTGAAGCCCCTTCAGTCTAAAATAAAAATCTTTCATTCAAACATTTTAGACTTCAGGCCTTCCCAACTTTACGACGCTGTAATATCCATGTGGTCGGGTATTTCTGATTTTGCACCCTCCGAGCAACCTCAATTCTTCTATGCACTTGCTAATTTACTGGCACCCAATGGCTATCTGCTCATGGACACCTCCTGCGCCTGGAAAAAACCTTTAAATGCACTCTCGAGCAGCGGACAAACTTATTTTATTATTGAAGAAGGCTGCCTGGTTAAAGGCTACATTCCCAATGACCACGAGATGTTCGCCTATGCGCAACAGGCAGGCGTAAGCTTGCGACGATGTTTTCTCTATCGCACAGCAACCGATCGTGAACGCATTATGTATGTTTTTCAGAAGTTACTGTGATTCAATTATTTTTCTCTGAATTTGCACACACCCATTGAGGCATGCAGGCATAGGCGCAATGGCTTTATTCTCACAAAGCGCCAACGCCTTCTGAAAATTAGGATCTGTGTTGATGATATGGCTGATCTCCATCATTTTGTAAGGCTCTTTCCCTGAAGAATGACAAAAATTTACCTCGATCAGCTTTGCAATTTCGTATAAAGCAGAACCTTCAATTTTAAGATCTCCTATTTGCAGATCATGCAGATATTTATTTAAAAGGGCTCGAGTATGATAGAGCTTATCTAAAATACTATGACGCACATTGGGAGCTTCACTAAGTTTGATCGCTGTAGGGTACTGATAACTGTAATAGATAGGCGTTGCGTTGGGATCAAATACACTGAAATTATCTGGCCCCATTAAGATAGGGGCATAAGGTGTGCGATAAATACTTTCTAATGCACGCATCAAGCCCTTGATCGGCGCAGCCTTGCTGGTTGTCATCGGGCGTAAGCCTGCCGCTGCCCCAGCACTCAGGGCAAATAGATGAGCAACAATATCTGAAAAATAAGGTGCTGGCTTAATTTCCCGATTGCCTTGAATTCTTGAAAATGTTAGATCCCAGCAAAATTGATTGCGCCAAAAAGAACTGCCACGCCAAGCTTGATAAGCTGCATGGTCTTTGAGTGCATACCACTTTGGAAGGTGAATCGCCTCAGCCCACTTTACCGGGAAAAATGCTATTTCCAACATCCACGGCTCTTCAAACTTGGGATGGTTGGCTATCGCTTTAAAGATATTCCACTGGTCTTCTAGGTTTTGCGGAGGATCCATTTCCAAATCAAATTGATGCTGTAAGCGTTGAAACGCCACCGCGTCACTGAGCTTGGGTAAAGCAAAAATAGAGCGTGCCCCTGCTGTCATATCCCAAATGGAGACAGGTGTGAATGTCATGCTCTGACCGCTCAAGCGCTCAAATAGGTGCCAGACACCAAATAAAACCCCTGGCTCAATCAAGCCAAATAGCACATTGCGATCTTCTGTGGGAATGTACAAGTCCAGGCTCTTCTCTAAAACCATGCTGACTGGATTGGTTTCATAGGCATACCCCAGCATCTCCCGCACGCGAGGATCCATACGAGCATCGTGAAAGCCAATCAAGGGCCCATGTTTACTAGGGAAATACATTTTACCGTTTTTGAGGATTTGGCTGCCATAAGGGTATTTCGCAAAAAAAATTGTGAAAGAATCATCAGGGCCAATCGCATCAACCAAATCGACAAACTCAGCGTTTACCTCGCGAATTTTCACCCTGGCTTGCGACCAAGGAAGCTCTATTAAATCTAAATCCTTATTCATCAGCGTGTTATCCGGTATTTCTCATGGCCTAGCATAGCGTGTTTTGAATTGGGAACGCAAGGCGGGAGAGGCGATGAGCCTCATCCCTGATCATGTTTGCAACATCGCGCTTCTCCAACCCTCTGTCTTTCCTCTAGGCTTTACGCTAAAATATCCAAAACCAACATTAAGATAAAAATGATGCACTACAAACACCCGTCTGCGCTTTGGATCTTGACGCTTGTGGAATCCCTGAATACCTTGATTCTCTTTGGGTTGGTCTCAGGTCTGATTCTTTTCATGACCCAAGCTATGCATCTCCCTATTGCACAGGCGGGTACTTTATATGGCGGATTTTTGTTGATGGCCTACTTAACACCTCTCCTGGGTGGCGCGCTCTCTGATCATTTTTTTCAAAATAAAACGGTAGTTTTCATCGGCTGCATACTGACAACCCTAGGCACATTGGCTTTTGCAATACATCAGACGAGTTTTTTTCGATGGGGCCTAGCCCTTGTGGGTGTTGGGATTGGTCTGTGCAAAGCCAATATCGTTGCGATGGTCAGCAATTTATATGAAAACCATCAGCTGACCGAAAGAAATCAAGGAATCACCTGGCTGTATGCAGGAATGAATGTCGGCGCCATTATAGGTGCCATCGTTTTGGGGGCTCTAGAAAACTATATTTCTTGGACCTTTGGATTTATCGTGTTTACTGTGCTTGCAGCATTCAACTGTATCTTAATCTCCAGATTCTCTTCCAAGACGCTCGTGCGTACCCCTGCCCATCAGACACGCTTGCACGCTCTTTTCAAAAAGCAGATTCTCCTTCCGCCTGTATTGGGCCTTATGATTTGGGGATTAAGCTTTTTACTCGAGCATCTCACACTGTTTCGTGATGCGAGCGCAGGCTTGATTGTAATAGTTCTGGTTTGGCTTTTGGCTTTTTTACTCAAGCAGCCTAAGGATATCCGTGGTAATCTTTGGCTGCTCCTGCTCTTCTATTTAGGCACCTTACTGTTTTTCGCTTCAGAGCTGCAGGCAGGAGGGACAATCACGCTTTTCCTTCAAGCCCATATTCGCTCTAAAATCTTCCACCATCCCATACCTATTGAGTTTTTCACTGCATTGTTGCCGTTATTCGTCGCCTTAGGGCCCATCACTATTCTCCCTCTGATCAGCCGTCTCAACCCTACGTTCTCAGTCTCTAAACTGCTGTTTCACAAAACCCAGTGGGGATTTTTATTGGCAAGCTTGGCGTTCTTGATTTTCGCGTTCTCAACAACGTTATGCGTACACTCAGCTCTTTTCTTTGGAGGATTGATCGTACTGGCGTATGCTCTTTTGGGATTTGGAGAGGTGCTGATTGCTCCTGCAGTGCTCTCTGCAGCAACTTATCTCGCGCCTGAACACCTGAGAGGTACCTTTTTGGGCTTCAATTATCTCGCTTTTGCGCTCTCTGGATTATTGGCAGGAGAGATCACAGCACTGACTGGAAACACCCATATCCAGGGCGTTTCATCCATTCAGCTAACTTTTATCACCTGCCTCATAATTCTATTGCTCTGTGCATTGGGGTTTAAGGGTATCTCCATAAGCGTTGCTGATGTCATGGTGTCCAAACGCATACGGATGATCACACGATGCCAGAGTATACCTGGCAAGCCCTGAAAGCTTTTGAAATATGCGCTGAACATCCGTAAAAACTTTTTTGCCCTCACAGCCACACACTATCCCATGCACCGCCAAGGGATGACGTGGATATTTTTCTCAATCTGAAACCCCTCCTGCACCGGTGCAATAAAATAGCCCCTTGCCTCAGGATATTTCTCCAAGAAGCTTTTCATACCACGCTGCACATAAGGCGAGATATCAACGCTGGTCACACACTCGATCCCTACAAGCGCCCCTCGTGTTTTTAAGACCAAATCAATTGCAGCACCCCCTCGGGTTTGATAGTAATAAAGGTTAGGTTTGAGTTTCCCAGCATATTCGTATTGAGCAAAGATTTCATTGATGACTAGAGTCACCAAGCTGCTATGGCGGGACTCTCGCGTCTCCCTCCCCCCTAGCAACGTATTGAGAACCCCTGCATCAAATATTCTATAGCGCGGCGTGGCTCTTGGATTTTCACAAGAAGGTAACTCATAGAGTAGAAATAAAGACAGCAACGCAGAAAGATGTTTTTGGATGGCTTTTGCTGTAACACGCAACCGAGACGCTGCATGGGCCGCCGTGGAGAAATGCGCCTCGCTGGCGATCATTTCCAGCAATTGCAACGCCAACAGGCTGTCATAAGGCCCGTCTTTCAATTGCATCAAATCCCGATAGCAAATGGCCTCTAGCCAACTGTTGACTAGAGTCATACGCTCATCGATATCACTGAGCCCGCAAAAAATGGGCATCCCCCCTCTGTCCAACCAAGTTTCGATACTTTTGGGGGCTAAAGCTGAGAGCTTCTCAAAATTCCACTGCACCCAAGGGTCTTGGAATGCTTGCGTGTTGATCTCTCTTAAGGTCATGGGGTAAAGCCTAGTAATCCCCATTCTTCCGGCCAAAGATTCTCGAACACCCGACTTTGAAGAAAACTCAACAGATCCAGACAACGTAAAAAGACCCATACGCCTTTCAGCATCTACCAGCGCTTTGATAGAATCAAAAATATGAGGGACTTTCTGCGCCTCGTCAATCACCAAGGGAACTGTCTGGTCATAGCTTTCATCCATCAGAAATTGCCCGGGCGCACGATGGGCTCTCAATAGAATCTCATGTTTATCAAAAGTCAGATAAGCCGCTTTCCTTTTTGGGGCAAACTGATCCATGAGAAAAGTACTCTTCCCCACTTGCCGCGGGCCCAGCACCCCCAAAACAGGGAAAATCTTAGCGCGCTTCAATAAAATTTTTTCGATGTGTCGTGCTCTTAGATGCATAAAGTTCCTGATATGTTGATCTTAATCAGATTAATAATACAGGTACTTTTGGAGATTTGTCAAGATACACATCTTCACTGTCAACCCAAAATAGCATTTACCTTGCGCTCAAAACTCGCTATAATGCCCACTTTATCGTGATACACTTTTTATTGGGTGATTGATTTCTTATGAGTACGCTCAGCGCCCGCATCATTCACTCTCTGCATGTCGCCTGGCCCATCACGGCAAGCCGCCTGTTGATTGCCATCAGCAGCTTTATCGGCATGTTACTGCTGGCAAGCCTTGGGCCTGAAACTCTGGCGGCGGCTGCGCTGATCTATGGCTTACAGACTGCCATCATGGTGATCTTCGCCTCGCTCCTGTTTTCTATCAGCCCCATTGCCAGTCGCGCGTATGGCGCACAAGACTTTGAGAAAGTAGGCTCTGTTCTGCAGCAAGCCTGGCTGCTCAGCACCCTCATGACACTTCCCCTGCTTGTTCTCACATGGTTTGCAGGGGATTTGTTACGGTTCTTTGGAGAAAATCCAGGGCTTACCCAAATTGCGACACGCTATTTTCATGTGTTTGTCCTTGCACTGATCCCCACATTTTTCTTTTTTAGCCATCAACTGCTAACGATGGGCGTTGGCAAACAACGATTGGCACTGCTCTCTTCAGCCATCTCCTGCAGCTTCCTGGTTTTTTTCAGCGTGGTCTTGACCTATGGCAAACTGGGCTTTCCGGCATTGGGTGTGACAGGCGTTGCCTGGGGGATGGTGGCAGGGCAATGGAGCGGCTCCCTGTTTTCAGGCATTTGTTTACTGACGATGCCTTACTTCAAACCTTTTGAGTTTTTACGCTTTCGCATCAAACGCTCGATTGGCTGTCTTTGGCAATTGCTACACATCGGCTGGCCCATCATGGTTCAAATGGGCGGGGAGCTCTTGCTCTGGTTTACAGTGACCCTCTTGATTGGCTGGGTAGGCATGACCGCGCTCTCCGCCCAACAGATCGTCAACCAATATAATATCCTGATCATCGTGCCCATCATGGGGCTCACCCAGGCCAGCAGCATCTTGATCGGCCACGCCAGTGGCGCCAAGCAATACAGCGAAGTCAAAAATATGGGCTATACCCATATGGCCATGGGGGTGGTCTTGATGATTGTCGTCATGATTGCCTATCTGGCTTTCCCTGAAGCATTGATCCACTTTTATTTACGAGGCGAGCCTCATGCATCGCATGCCTTGATCTCTCTGACGCGATACCTGTTAGCGATCAGTGCCTTTGCCCTCTTGTTTGACAGCCTACGCAATATCACCATTGGCGCCTTGAGAGGCTTGTATGACAGCCGCTTCCCCATGTATTTATCCGTGTGGATCATGTGGGGTGTTGGGTTACCCCTAGGATGCCTGCTGGGTTTTGCGCTACACCTCGGTGCTATTGGATTTGCGCTGGCAAATTTATTGGCAGTACTGGTCTGTGAAGTGGTTTTATTCAAGCGTTGGGGCAAGCGCACAGACATCTTGCTGCACAGTGCAGCTTCCAGTGACCAAAAAGTTCGAAACGCCAGAGAGACGCTTCCCACATGACTTACCTCAAAACCCTCGCCTATCAAAGCCTATGCTCAACAGCGCTCACAGCGCTCTTATGGGCTCCTGCTGGGGCAGCGGACTTCGCTCAAATCACCGTAGAGGCAACAGTCATCTCTGTCTCAGGCACCACCGCCTCGACCCCTGATCATTTGTCTTTTGATGCCACTCCAGAAGCGTTAAGCCAAGGAGGCGTCACCACCAGCGCACCTACTGCGATGGCAACAGGCTCTGAAGGCTTGATTCTCAGCGACTGCTCTCCTAGCACACTCAGCACCTCTGAAGGCACGACCATTCCCTATACTCTGGAGTACAAAACTGCCAACGGCTCAGCGCCTCTAGATGCGACGCATTGCACCCAAGGCACTTATGTCTCTCCCAACCATGCAACAGGCAGCATCCATCTGGTTACAGCCCCCACAGCCACTTTACTACAGCCCAATCAATCAGCGTCTGGCACAACCATCGTTGACATCTCAGCCCCTTAGCTTTAGAGTCCCTATCTATGAAAAAAATTATTGTGATCAGCGTCATCGCTTTGCTGGCCCTCTTGGGGATGGGATCGTATTATTTTTATAGCACGCGACACCCCAGCACCGAGGATGCTTACATCCATGCCAATGTGATCTCCATCGCCCCCCAGGTCTCCGGCCAAGTCCAGGCGGTGTATGTGCAAGATCAAATGCCTGTTCATAAAAATCAATTATTGTTAATATTAGATCCCAGACCCTATGACTATCAGCTGGAACAAGCACAAGCCTCTCTCGCACTGCAAAGATATACGCTGATCAAAAGCGCAGCCTCCTACCATATTGCCCTCGCCAACCTACAAAATCAAACCGCCGCGCTCTCGATTGCTTCCAGCCAAGCAAACCGCACCCTACCCCTGGTTGCTCAAGGTCTAGAGTCTCCTCAAATTGGAGATAATACAGAAGGCGCCCTACAAGAAGCTGCAGCCGCTGTGCGCAGTGCAACTGCTAACTTATTGGCAGCCAAAGCAGCTTATCACGCGCAAGAAGCTGCCCTCAGAATGGATCAAGCCGCCCTCAAACTCGCAGCGTACAATCTTGAGCAAACCCAAATCCGCGCGCCTGCGTCGGGCACGCTCTCGCAATTTGCATCCAGACCTGGAGATGCCGTGGAGTCTGGCGTGCCGATTTTCTTTTTAATTGAGCGAAACTCGGCGTGGATCAACGCCCATTTCAAAGAAGACCAAATCGCCCGAATCCGCCCAGGTAATCTCGCCTATTTTTCTCTTGACCTCTACCCGGGGCACACCTGGAAGGGCCGTGTTGAAAGCCTCTCAGCAGGCAGCGGGAGCAGCTTCTCACTTCTCCCCTCTGAAAACGCAACTGGGAACTGGGTCAAAGTCCCTCAGAGATTCACCGTACGTATTGAGATCCCCACAAAAGACTTTACTCCCAACATGCCTTTTCGCTTGGGGGCCAGCGTGGATATTCGGGTGGATACAGAGGCATGATTGATCAAAACCCTCCCAAAACTCTCCCCTTGCCATTTCCCCCAAAACGCATTATGATGCCCCTCGTTTGGAGAGGTGGCTGAGCGGTCGAAAGCGGCGGTCTTGAAAACCGTTGAGCTGAAAGGCTCCGGGGGTTCGAATCCCTCCCTCTCCGCCAGACTTTATCTCGTGATCCTCACCCTATTCAATCCAGGAAAACGCCCATGAAGCCATTTCAAAACAGCCAGGTCCTAGTGATAGGCGATATCATGCTGGATCGCTACTGGCAAGGCGATACACATCGTATCTCGCCGGAAGCGCCGATCCCCATCGTGCATGTGCACACCAAAACCCATCGCGTAGGGGGGGCAGGGAACGTCGCGCAGAATATTCAAGCGCTGCAAGGCCATGCGACCCTCCTCGGGATTATTGGCCAAGATCCTGCAGGGGCCCTGCTGAAATCTGAGTTAGATCATCAAGGCGTCACCCATCACCTGCTAGAAAGCCCTACGCACCCCACTATCACTAAGCTGCGTGTGATCAGTCAACATCAGCAGATGATTCGCTTAGACTTTGAAGAAAGCTGGCAGGATCTGGATAAAACACCTCTCTATCAGCATTACCTGCACTGTCTCCAAGCACTGCCTGCAGACCCACTGCAGGCTCAGCACACGCTGGTGGTCTTATCAGACTATCACAAGGGCACCCTCTCCGACCCGCAATTTTTGATTCGCGCAGCCAAGGCCAAAGGGGTTAAGGTCTTGGTTGATCCCAAAGGTCATGATTTTTCAAAATATCGCGGTGCGACTCTCATCAAGCCTAATCTCAAAGAATTTGAGTCGATCGTTGGGCCCTGTCCTACCGACGAAATCTTGCTTCAAAAAGCACAGGAGATCCTCCTTCAACTTGAGCTTGAAGCCCTTCTGATTACCCGAGGGGGTGATGGGATGGTCTTGGTGCAACACAACCACCCGCCTTATTTCATCAAGGCCCACTCTCATGATCTGGTTGATGTGACAGGGGCGGGAGATACCGTCATTGCAACGCTTGCGTGCGCCATGGCATCCGGATATGAATATGAAGGTGCAAGCTACCTGGCCAATCTCGCAGCCGGTATTGCCGTCTCTAAACTCGGCACGGCCACTGTGTCTGCCCACGAGCTCGCCCTTGCTTATCATGAAAGAGAGTCTACAGGCCACGATACCTATGCCCATCCCTCTATCAATACCAAAGTTGTCCTGGATCGCACACAGCTACTCAAACAGATTGAAGAGGCTAAACTCGAGGGCAAAACCATCGTGATGACCAACGGTTGCTTTGATCTGCTGCACCGAGGCCATGTGGAATATCTTCGCAAAGCCAAAGCACTCGGGGATCTCCTGGTCGTGGCCATCAATGATGATGCCTCTATTGCACGGCTCAAAGGGCCGCACAGGCCTGTAGCCCCTTTAGAATCACGCTTGCATGTCTTGGCTGCCCTGGAAATGGTAGACTTCGTAACACCCTTTCATGAAGACACGCCCGAAACCTTGCTCACCCTGCTCAAACCAGACATCTTGGTCAAAGGCACGGACTATACCCTCGAGCAGATTGTCGGAGCGCCCATTGTCTTAGGCTATGGCGGGCGTGTTGAACGCATCCAGCATGATTTCCAAGAGATCAGCACCAGCGCCTTGATTAAACGGGCCACAAGCTCCACATAGGCTGATCTCACATGAAGCTTCCCGCGCAACACCTGACTGCAACGCTCGGTAATAGTACGCCTTTAAACACCGCTCGCTTGATCGCAGAAACCTACGAGGCGCAGGGTGGCCTGCATCTTATCATCACCCCGTCCATTCAGAGCGCACACGAGCTCCAAGCAGCCCTGTTATTTTTTCAAGATACGCCCAATCATCCCCCTAAGATCTATTTATTTCCCGATCGAGAAACACTGCCCTATGATAAGTTCTCGCCCCCGGAAGATCTGATTTCAGAGCGCCTGGCTTTCTTGCATCAGCTGCCTCAACTTTCAGAGGGCATTTTGATCGCAGCAATATCAACCTTGATGCACCGTCTGCCACCCCCTGGATTTTTAGATGCCCATCGCTTTTCTTTAAAAACCGGCGATCTCTTTGATGTTATCCTCTATCGCACAAAGCTTGAAGCAGCAGGCTATCGAGCGGTGAAGCAAGTGATAGCGCATGGTGAATTCGCCCTACGAGGCGCTATTTTTGATGTCTTCCCGATGGGCGCCAAAAAGCCTTTTCGCGTCGATCTTTTTGATAACGAAATTGAAAGCATCCGGCTCTTTGACCCCATTACCCAACGATCCCATACCAAAATAGAGGCTTTTGAGCTCCTGCCTGCGCATGAGTTCCCTCTCACCTCCAGTGCCTGTGCGCAGTTTTGTGAGGCATTTTTGCATCGCTTCCCGCACAACACCCACTCCCCCGTCTATCAGGCAGTCTTTAACCATCATGCCATTGGAGGACTGGAATACTATCTGCCGTTCTTTTTCAATTCCCCTGCAACACTTTTTGACTTTTGCCCACAGGATCTGACCCTCTGGCGCATGCCAGGGATTGTGGCCATGGCAGACCAGTATGGGAAACAGATTTTAGAGCGCTATCAACTGCTCTATCAAGATCCTGACTACCCTGCGTTACTCCCCGAACTGGCTTTTATCCCTAAAGAGCAATTATTGATGCTCTGCAATCAACACACGCAAATCCATTTACAGCGCGAGCCCATTGAGAAAATCGGCCCGCAAAAATGGAATATCCCAGGGCGTCTGCTCACCTATCCTGACAAAAGCTATGGGCTGATTAAAACATTAGTAGAGGCCCCTCATAACACGCTCCTGATCCTTGCAGACAGCCCAGGGCGCGCGCAAATCCTCAAAGAGCAATGTGACACGCGAGGCTTGCAAACTCAGCCTGTTGCCAGCTGGCATGCTTTTAAAACGCGTCAACCCAACCACAGTCGCATCTGGATCTCGATCGGGCAGATCACAGGAGGCTTTGAAGATCAAGATCAGCATCTGATTGTCTTAAGCGAACAGCAGCTCTTTGGGCGCAGCGCCCTGACACCCCTACAATCTCCTTCTCAAACCCGCCCGTTGGATGCTGCAGGCCCGATTGCCCTACAAGACCTCAGTGAGCTGAAACCGGGAGACCCTATTGTTCATCTGGAGCATGGCATTGGGTGCTATGCGGGGCTCTCA
>JAHFRR010000015.1:13099-17532 GCA_023266165.1 Thiotrichales bacterium | reverse complement strand
CGCAAGATTATTTTATTTTGGGGAGCGGTCTATGTGGTGGCGAATATCGCTGCGGCGTTCTCTCCCAGCGTTGCATGGGTGATGTTCTATCGGTTTTTACAAGGCTTTGCCATTGCGGGCCCTGCCGTGGCAGTTCGCGCGATTCCAGCCGATTGTTTTTCAGGGTTGGAGCTTACAAAAGCCATGGGGTTCTTGGCCACCAGCTGGGCGCTTGGGCCTATTTTGGGGCCGTTCATTGGGAGTTATATTGAATTTTATTTTCATTGGCAAGCCAACTTTTATTTCTTGGCAGGTTATGCTGTGCTCACGTTTATTTACGCCGCCATTGTCTTAAAAGAAACGCATTTGGACAGATCGCCCTTGCATTTCCCCAAGATTTTAGGCGCTTTAAAAGAAGCGCTCACGCATCCAGTTTTTTTGATTTATGCGACCATTGCCTCTTTGATCTATTCCATTTTGGTGATCTTTAATGTGGTCGCCCCGTTTTTGATCCAGGTTGATTTGGGATATTCCGCTGTGGTTTATGGTCGAGTAGCCTTGGTGTTAGGGTTATCTTACTTTCTGGGGAACTTCTCGATGCGCACATTTGTCGGGCGTGTGGGGTCGCCGAGATTGATTCTGATTGGGGTCGTCGGAAGCTTTGTGCTGGCGTTGATTTTGCTGGGTGTCAGCATGCTATTCCCCATGAGTCTATGGAGTATCATGGTGCCAACGCTTGTGATGTTCTATCTGTGTGGTGTGGCATTTCCTAATCTGATCGGGACGTTGGCGGGGCTCTTCCCCAAAACCGCAGGGACATCCAGTGCGATCTATGGCTCGTTTGTGTGTGCAGGAGTCTTTCTCTTGTCATCGCTCTCTGCACTCTTGCCCTCACACTCACAAGTGCCTTTGGCGGTTGTTTATCTGGTGTTGGTGAGTATCTGCATGTGTTTGCTGGTTTTAAAAAGGATCAAATTGAGATAGAATGCATGTGGAGATAGAACAAGGTTGAGGGGACGATCATCATGATTGCGCATTACATGGAGGGCTTGATTCAGCAAGGTGAGAGCATTACACGAGAGTTCAAGGCGTGCCGGAATCAGTTGACGAAAGATGTCTACCCAACTGTGGGTGCCTTTCTCAATCGTAACGGCGGGCATCTGCTGATAGGCGTCACTGATCAGGGGGATGTGGTCGGGGTCAATGAAAGCCATATTCAGCAAATCAAAAAAGATTTTGCAAATACTGTCAATAATGAGCAAAAGTTACAGCCTGCGATTTATCTGGCATTAGAAGAAGTTGTATTGCAGGGTAAGGTGATACTGCACACCTATGTGCCTCCAAGCTCTTCTGTTCATCGCGTCAATGGTAAAATTTATGACCGCAATGAAGATGCCGACCTTGATATCACGCATAGCACACTACTGGTCGCAGAAATGTATCTGCGCAAGCAAGAAAGTTATACTGAAAATCGGATTTATCCCTATCTTAAACTTCAAGATTTACGGATTGATCTTATCGAAAAAGCACGGCAAATGGCAATCAATCGGCGTGTTGACCATCCTTGGGCGAACCTGGCTCCGCTAGAGCTGCTCAAGAGCGCACGCCTCTATCAACGTAACCATCAATCCAATCAAGAGGGCTTGACGTTAGCGGGTATATTGCTGTTTGGTCAAGATGAGGTGATTGGTTCTGTATTGCCACATTTTAAAATTGATCTCATCAAAAGAGTGATAGATGTCGATCGATACGATGATCGAGAGATTTTAATGACTAATCTGATGGACAGCTATGAAAAAGTGATGGCTTTTGTGCAAAAACATTTACCAGATCCCTTTTGTCTGGAGGGTATCAATCGTATCAGTTTGAGGGATAAAGTGTTTCGTGAAATTGTATCTAACCTACTGATTCATCGTGAATATATGAATGGTGCTCCTGCTCGTCTGATTATCGAATCTAATAAAATTGTTGTGACCAACGCGAATCGCCCACATGGTTTTGGCCGTATTGATCTTGGGCATTATGAGCCATTCCCTAAAAACCCTAATATTGCCAGTGTTTTTCGGGAAATTGGCCGAGCAGAAGAGTTGGGTTCTGGTGTTAAAAATCTGTATAAGTACTGTAAACAATACACAGGTGCAGATCCTATTTTATTGGAGCAAGATCTTTTTAAAATTGAAATGCAGTTGCCCATAGGCGTGCTCGTTTCACACGCTACCCCCCAAGCTACCCCCCAAGCTACCCCCCAAGCTACCCCCCAAGTTGAGAAAATATCTGAAATTATTATATTTTGCCAACAACCTCGATCCAGGAAAGAGATTATGAGTCAGCTCGGGTTACAAGAAGTCAGGCATTTTAGGGAAGCTATTCTAAATCCGTTGCTTGCGCAAGGGGTGTTGATATTGACAATACCTGCTCGACCAACAAGTCCGAATCAAAAATACCAAGTCCGCTAAGAGCGCTGTTAAAACACATCTCGCAGTTTGATCTTCAGAGAAGCTTTGATTGGCTCGATGCTATCGCCTGAATCAAGGTGTGAACGCTTTCTTCCAGTGTCATCATCATGTGCCCCTGTGAGATAGAATGGCGGAGAGATAGGGATTCGAACCCTAGTGAGGCTTGCGCCTCCCACTGATTTCGAGTCAGGGCCGTTTAACCGCTCCGGCATCTCTCCGTGGAGGAGAATTCTACGGGGTTTTTGTGGGAGATGCAAGGCACTTTTCTTTTCTTAATTTTAAAAAATGCCATTGAAAATTTAATGTTTTATTATATAATAATGGAGTGTTTAGAAAGAGCAAGAAGAGTAGATCAAGTGTTAGCAAAACCAGCAAAACCAGCAAAACCAGTAAAACCAAAAAAAACAAAAAGAGGGAACTCTGGTAATCTGCAGAACGGCGCAAAACTTCCGAGGAAAAGCGCGGTGAAAGTTAAGTTAGAAAGTGTCGCAGCACCCGTATTACCTCAGATTGTGCCCCATGAGTGGATCAAGAGTAAATTAGATCCTAATTTTCATAGCATGCACTTGACTTTGAGCCCTGGGCATGGAAACGCTGACATCATTATTCAGATCTCCAATTCTGCTGATATCAATGGCCCCCTTAAAGTCAAGTTTACTTATTTGCATGCTATGGAAAACGGGGGCTCGTACAGCAATTATATTTACCTGAGTCCCACAGGAAATGAGTCCATGAAAAGAGCGGAGGTTTTTCTGGAGGCGCTGTATCAGCAACGCAAGCAGTTTTCACTGCCTGTTGCTGAGTGCTCCACAGATCTGGAAAAGATGGCACAGCAGATAGAGGAGAAATTTTTTGCTGTAGTGAAAGAGATTGCTTTGCAGGTTGCGGCGCCTATGCCAGTAACGTCTTGTCCGTTTGCGGCTTCTCAGGACTTAGATAAGGAAGCTCTGAGAAGCACCTCCTGCGACCTAGTACTCTGATCCTATTTGCGCTATACTCAGCCCGATTCCAAAAGAGAGTTCATAGCAAAAATAACAGGACGGTTTCGCCTCATGACAGACAAGACAGACACCCATACAGACCCTTCCCATCCAACAGATATGACCGCGAAAGAGGTTATGCCGGTTTTTATTGAAGATGAAATGAAGCAGTCGTATCTGGATTATGCCATGAGTGTGATCGTCGGGCGTGCGCTGCCGGATGTGCGCGATGGTTTAAAGCCCGTGCATCGACGCGTTTTGTTTGCGATGGACAAGCTAGACAATGCTTGGAATAAGGCTTACAAGAAATCAGCGCGTGTGGTGGGGGATGTTATTGGTAAGTACCATCCCCATGGGGACACGGCGGTTTATGACACCATTGTGCGGATGGCGCAGCCGTTTTCGCTTCGATACATGTTGGTGGATGGTCAAGGGAACTTTGGATCGATTGATGGGGATTCTCCTGCTGCCATGCGATATACCGAAGTGCGTATGGCCAAGATCGCCCATGAATTAATGGCGGATCTGGACAAAGAGACCGTGGACTTTGTTCCCAATTACGATGAGACAGAGTGGATTCCGGCCGTTTTGCCCACGAAAATCCCGAATCTATTGGTCAATGGTTCTTCGGGAATTGCTGTGGGGATGGCGACGAACATTCCGCCGCATAATCTCAGTGAAGTATTAGATGCGTGTGTGGCGCTCATTGATGAACCCATGCTGGATATTGATGCCTTGATGGGATTTATTCCGGGCCCAGACTTCCCCACAGCAGGCATTATTGCAGGGCGATCAGGGATTGTTGAGGCGTATAGAACCGGCCGTGGGCGCGCGCGCATTCGGGCGAGAACTCATATCGAGCACGATGAGAAATCGGGAAAAGATAAGATCATTGTGACGGAACTGCCCTATCAGGTCAACAAAGCCCGTCTCATCGAAAAAATTGCAGAGTTGGTGCGAGACCAGAAGCTTGCAGGCATCAGTGAATTACGGGATGAGTCGGATAAAGATGGCATGC
>JAHFRR010000015.1:0-13089 GCA_023266165.1 Thiotrichales bacterium | reverse complement strand
CATGATCGAGGTGAAGCGCGGTGAGAATACAGAAGTTATTTTAAATAACTTATATGCTCAAACTCAGATGCAAAACATCTTTGGAATCAACATGGTGGCGCTTGTAGAAGGCGAGCCGCGTACGCTGAACCTCAAAGAGATGATTCAGGCGTTTATTCGTCATCGCCAGGAAGTGGTTACACGGCGCACTATTTTTGATTTACGCAAAGCTCGAGAGCGTGCGCATGTTTTAGAGGGGTTGGGCGTTGCTTTAGCCAATATTGATGAGATCATTGCCTTAATCAAGGCCTCTAAAAACCCGCAAGAAGCCAAAGAGAAACTGATGTCTCGCACGTTTTTGCCGGGGATGGTCGCTGGATTGCTGTCAAAAGTCAGTGAAGATGCCTGTCGCCCCGAGGGTTTGGGCCCTGAGTTTGGTTTGAGAGACGGACGGTATCAGCTCTCCAGTGCGCAAGTGGATGCAATTTTAGAGTTAAGGCTACATCGTTTGACAGGTCTTGAGCAAGATAAAATGACAGCAGAGTACGAAGCATTGCTGCTTCAGATCATTGAGCTGTTGGATATCCTAGGGGACTTCGAGCGCTTGATGCAAGTGATTCGCCTGGAGTTGGTTGAGATGAAGGGGCTCTATGGTGATGCGCGCCGCACGGAGATTACAGCGATCGATTATGACATGGATATGGAAGACCTGATTGCTGAAGAAGACCTGGTGATCACGCTCTCATCTTCAGGCTATGTCAAAGCCCAACCGGTCTCGGATTATGAGGCCCAGAGACGAGGTGGCCGTGGGAAATCTGCGACCTCTTTAAAAGATGAGGATGTGATAGAAAAAATCACTGTGGCCAGTACGCATGCCTATATTCTTTGCTTCTCCAGTTTAGGTAAAGTCTACTGGAAAAAGGGATATGAGTTCCCCCAAGCGAGCCGTGCCTCTAAAGGTCGGCCGATTGTGAATTTATTGCCTCTGACTGAGGGCGAGACAATCTCGGCCTTATTGGCAGTGAGTGACTTCGTGAATGATCACTATATTTTTATGGCGACGCGTTTGGGCACTGTCAAGAAAACCAGCTTAGAAGCTTTCTCACGGCCTCGAGCTTCAGGCATCATTGCTGTGGATCTAGAAGCAGGGGACAGTTTGATTGGTGTTGAGCTCACGGATGGCCATCAAGAGATGATGCTGTTCAGTGATAGCGGTAAGGCTGTGCGCTTCCATGAAGGAGACGTGCGCGCTATGGGTAGAGCAGCGAAGGGCGTGATTGGTATCAGGCTTCAAGAAGGGCAGTCCGTGGTTTCGCTTTTAGCTGCAACGCCGACGGGGCAGATTTTGACAGCGACGGAAAATGGCTATGGTAAGCGTACGCCGATCGACGAATATCGCATGACCAATCGAGGGGCTCAAGGGGTTGTCTCCATTCAAACCTCTGATCGCAATGGTGGGGTGGTGAAAGCCATTCTTGTTCATGATGAGGATGAGATTTTGTTGGTGACTGATGGTGGAACATTGATTCGCACGCGTGCCAGTGAGATCTCTTCTATCGGTCGAAACACGCAAGGCGTGAGATTGATTCGATTGGATGAAGATGAGCATTTGGTAGGGTTGCAATCGGTTGCAGAAGTGGTAGGAGCGCCTGTGGCTGCAGGTGAGCCCAGCGCTGAACCCAGTGCTGAGCCAAGTGATGCGTCTGTTGATGAGCCCTCTGATCATGCCGATCTATAATTTTTGTGCGGGGCCTGGTGTTCTGCCTGATACTGTACTGGCCGAATGCCAGCAGGCTTTGGTGGATTTTGAGGGGCGAGGCGTCTCTATTTTGTCTCTCAGCCATCGCTCAGAGGCGTTTGTCCAGATGGCCTATCAGGCGGAGCAAGATCTCAAAGCGCTTTTGAAGATTCCGGACACCCATGGTGTGCTGTTTCTGACAGCCTCAGGCTCGGAACACTTTTCTATGGTACCCTTGAATTTATTGGGTGCGCATCAAAAGGCGTTGTATCTCACGTCTGGCTTTTGGTCGACGCAGGCGTTTAAAACAGGGCAGCTGTTTGGGCGTCCCGATCAGCTCGAATCTCGAGAGATGCGTGAAGCACAAGTGCTAGAGTTAGATTCTCAGCGCTATGCCTACTGTCATTTGACCTCCAATGAAACCATTGATGGGGTTCAATACCCAGAGTTCCCCCGCAGTGAAGCGGTGTTGGTTGCGGATATGTCTTCTGATATTTTATCTCGAGCGATAGATGTCACTCAGTTTGGGTTGATCTATGCAGCGGCCCAGAAAAATATAGGCCCGTCTGGATTCTCTGTTGCTGTGATTCAAAAAGATCTCAATTTTCAGGTCAGTCCCCGCACGCCGCCTTTATATCAATATCAGAACTATTTAAAATATCGCTCTATCATGAATACGCCTAATATTTTTGCTTGGTTCACAGCAGGGCGGGTTTTTCAATGGCTTTTAAAAGAGGGCGGTGTGGCTGAGATGGCGCGCCGTAGCGCCCAGAAGTCGAAGTTATTTTATGAGTTTTTAGATCACTCAGATCTTTATGACAATGCAGTGCCTGAATCTAGGCGTTCAAAAATGGTTGTGCCTTTTGATTTAAAACATCATCTCAGTCCTCAGTGTTTTGTCCAAGAAGCTGAAAAAGCGGGATGTATGGGTTTGATGGGTCATCGTGTGCGAGGTGGGTTGCGAGCCGCGTTTTATAATGCGATGCCCCTCGCAGGGGTCGAGCATTTGATTGGGTTTATGAAGGATTTTGAAAAGAAATATTCTGTGCGCCCCTCCACCCTAACCCTCCTCCGCGAGGGAGGAGGGGATCAGAGAGCATCTACTCCGGTGATCACGATTGATGGCCCGAGCGGCGTGGGGAAAGGCACAGCGGCGAGAGCCTTGGCAGCGCATCTGGGGTGGCATTTTTTAGATAGCGGGGCACTGTATCGCATCACGGCGCTCAAAGCGCAGCAAGCGGATGTGGCTGTTGATCAGGTCGAGGCTATTGCTGGGTTTGCCAGAGATCTGGACGTTGTGTTTCGGTTGGATGGAGAGAAAGAGCCCCGCGTGATCTTAGAGCATCAAGATGTGACGGACTTGATCCGCACGGAAGCCTGTGGGTCATTGGCCTCGAAGATCGCAGCGCTAGGGCCTGTGCGCGAGGCCTTATTAGAGCGCCAGCGTGGGTTTGCCGTGAGCCCTGGCTTGGTGACGGATGGGCGAGATATGGGGACGGTGGTCTTCCCCCGTGCGAACCTGAAGTTTTTCTTGACTGCCAGTGCAGAAACACGCGCAGATCGGCGGTTTAAACAGTTGCAAGAAAAGGGGGTGTGTGCTAACATCGCCTCCATTTTGCAGGATATTAGGGATCGAGACGCGCGCGATATCACGCGAACCCTCGCGCCTCTAGTGCCCGCGCAAGATGCAGTGCAGATTTTTACGGATCAGTTGTCCATTGAAGCTGTCTTAGAAAAAATGCTGCAGTGTGTTCAGGAGATGAAAAGAAATAGCCCGAAAAAATAAATAGCCCTTTGGAAATATTCAAAATTTCAAAAAGGCCCTTAACCTAACCAGACGAGACCCTCGGTCTCAGGAAGTGAAAAATGAGCGAAAGTTTTGCCCAATTATTTGAAGAAAGTATCCGCAGTGTTGACATGGTGCCTGGCACGATTGTCCAAGGCCGCGTGGTGCGGATTGATCGTGACTTTGTCTTGATTGACTCCGGATTGAAGTCAGAGGCGTTAGTGCCCCTCGAGCAGTTTAAAGAAGACAACGGTGAGATCCTGGTGAAAGTCGGGGACATCGTGGAAGTGGCTTTAGACACCGTGGAAGACAGCAATGGCGAAACCCGTCTCTCGCGCGAACGCGCAAAGCGTATGGAAGTCTGGCGTCGACTGGAAAAAGCCAGTGCCGACAATGTCAGCGTCATGGGGGTTTTAACGGGCAAAGTCAAAGGTGGCTTTACTGTGGAAATCGAAACCGTGCGCGCATTCTTACCAGGGTCGCTCGTCGATGTTCGCCCGTTGAAAGATACGGATTTCCTGGAAGGCCAAACACTAGAATTTAAAGTGATTAAGATTGATGTCAAGCGCAATAACGTCGTGGTTTCGCGCCGTGCTGTGATTGAAGAGATGAGCAGCGCGGATCGCGATGAGCTCTTGGGGAATCTGGAAGAGGGCTCGATCGTCAAAGGTATCGTGAAAAACCTGACAGACTATGGTGCGTTTGTGGATTTGGGCGGCATCGATGGCCTCTTGCATATCACCGATATGTCCTGGAAGCGTATCCGTCACCCCAGTGAAATGTTGGCTGTGGGCGATGAGTTGGATGTGAAGATCATGAAGTTTGAACGTGAGAAACAACGCGTGTCCTTGGGCCTCAAGCAAATGGGCAGCGATCCTTGGATCAATGCAGATGTGACATTCCCAGCAGGTAAGCGCATTAAAGGGCGTGTGACCAACATTGCAGATTATGGATGCTTTGTAGAGCTGGGTACTGGCATTGAAGGCTTGGTGCACGTCTCTGAAATGGATTGGACCAATAAAAACATCAATCCTCATAAAGTCGTTCAACTCGACCAGGAAGTGGAAGTTGTGATTTTAGAAGTAGATCCTGAGCGTCGTCGTATTTCATTAGGCCTGAAGCAATGTATCGATAACCCATGGACAACCTTTGCAGCAACGCATAAAGCGGGAGATCAAGTCACAGGGATGATCAAGTCGATCACTGATTTTGGCGTCTTTATTGGCTTGGATGGCAATATCGATGGCCTGATTCATTTGTCTGATCTGTCCTGGACAGAGCCTGGAGAAGAGGCTGTGCGTCAATACAAAAAAGGCGACGCCTTGACCGCTGTGGTTCTGGCTATTGATGTTGAGCGTGAGCGTATTTCTTTGGGGATCAAACAGCTCCAAAATGATCCGTTTGCCAGCTTCACCGGCAAATTCCAGAAGTTAGATCTTGTGAAAGGTCAAGTGCTCGAAGTTGATGAGAATGGCGTATTGGTTCAAATCGATGGCGTTGAAGGCTTGCAAGGCTACCTCAAAACTGCGGATATCGCGCGGGATCGTGCAACAGATGCGCGCCAACACTTCAAAGTAGGCGATGCGGTTGAAGCAGCCTTTGTAGGTGTCGATCGCAAAAACAATCGCGTGTTCTTGTCTATCAAAGCCCTCGAAGAGCATGAAGAGCGTCAAGCTGCACGTGCTTATCGTCAAAGCGATGAGAATCCTAAGATGACAACGACGATTGGAGATCTCATCAAAGAGAAGATGAATCGCGAAGAGTAGTCGTCGAAAAACCCCTCTCCCTAGCCCTCTCCCGCAAGGGGAGAGGGGAAAAGAGGGTGCCAACGATAATCTTTCCTGAAGTTGAAAGCCCCCTCGCCTTGCTGAAATGTTTGATTTGGCAAGGCTTTCTTATCCCCTCCTCCCTTGTGGAGGAGGGTTAGGGTGGAGGGTACGTGTTGGATAGAACATGCAGAATGAGGTAATTAAAAAATTCATTGATAAAAAGCTTATCCAGCACTATGATCTTCGCGAAAGCCTTATGAATCCTGGTTCCTGACGGCCCCGCTGCGCGTGACATCAGGACAACGAAGGAAAGTCCTGTGTCTACTGGAATATAAGGACTTGAGCTTAAAGACTGCTGCAGCTTGGCACCCTCCACCCTAGCCCTCCTCCGCAAGGGAGGAGGGAATTCCAAAGCCTTGCCAATCAAGGCTCCCAGAAAGATGTGTGCATGCCGTAGCCCGCAAGGGGAGAGGGGAAAAGAGGGTGCAAACGATAATCTTCCCTGAAATTGAAAGCCCCCTCGCCTTGCTGAAATGTTTGCTTTGGCAAGGCTTTCTTATCCCCTCCTCCCTTGTGGAGGAGGGTTAGGGTGGAGGGTTCATGTTGGCAATGCCTGTATTCAGTTGCCTCCCAACTACTGAACAGAAACTCTGCCTAAAGCTTGAAAACATTGGGCTCTGTCTTACCTGGAAATAAAGATCGCAAGATTCCCCTTTTTGCTTCTGAAGGCTTTTTCAAACTGCACCCTCCACCCTCCACCCTCCACCCTCCACTCTAGCCCTCCTCCGCAAGGGAGGAGGGAATAAGAAAGCCTTCCCAATTCAATAGGTTAGAAAGATGTGTGCATGCCGTAGCCCGCAAGGGAGGAGGGAATTCCAAAGCCTTGCCAATCAAGGCTCCCAGAAAGATGTGTGCATGCCGTAGCCTTGCGTTCGATGCTTAGGGAGAGGGCTCTCTGGATTCAGCTATGCCCTCTGCAACACGCCACAAATCTGCTGTGCAGACTTGAGTAGCAGAGGCGTAGGCTCTGAGAATTCGTCTGGATTCAACGAGATCACGCGATGGTTTTTAACAGCAGCAAGCTCAGGGTATTGATCCCAATACGCCTGCGCATCAGGTACCGTGGTGAAAATCACTTGCGGGTTACGAGCTAACACAGCCTCTCGATGGATTGGAATGCTGATCCCCGGGCTGTTGCCAAAAATATTTTCACCTCCACACCGTGTGATGATCTGCCCTTGCAAGCTCGCGTGTGTGAGCGTATACAAAGGATCTGCTCCTACTTCAATAAAGACCTGAATGGGTTTGCTGCGCCTGATTTGTGGGAGTTGCTGTAGCCCTTGAAGATAGCTTTGTGCCAGCTGGCTGGCCTGTGCGGGGCGATTGGCAATAACGCCTAGCTGATTGACCTCCCAGCCAATTTCAGTGAGGGTCTTCGGGTCAAAGCGAACGATAGGGATATTGAATCGAGCCAAACCAGGCATTTCAGCAGGGCCTGAAACCAGTACGGCTGTGGGTTTAAGCGCAATGATGGCTTCAAGATTGGTTTGCGCAAAATCTCCTACCATTGGGAGCATGCTTCCATGGTAAGGGCCAGCAATGGCCTGTGAAATCGGGCCATCCACGCCCACCAAAGTGTTACGTGCCCCTATTAAAACCAAGATGCGGGTAATACTGGGCGAGAGGCTGATCAGTCTAATGGGAGCTCCAAAGCTGAAGCTAAAATTAAAACTCAGAATTAAAAATAAAAATAAAAACAGGGAGGTGAAAACTTCTTTTAAATTTTTGATTAAAGCGATCATTGTGCACTCCTACATAAAGAACCTCGAAACAAAGACCAGTCGAAAAAGGGCCCCGGGTCAGTTTTGCGAGTGGGGGCGATATCACAATGCCCTACAATGCGCTCTGGGGTGATACTGGGGAAGCGTATCAGCAATTGCTGTGTCAGTTGAGTCAGTGCGGGATATTGAAGATCCGTGAACGCGACAAAATCCGAGCCTTCCAGCTCAATCCCAATCGAAAAGTCATTGCAGTTTTCACGCCCGTTAAGGCTGGACGCCCCTGCATGCCAGGCGCGATCTAAGCAAGAAACGTATTGTGTGATGAGCCCCTCTCGATCAATCACAAAATGACTGGAGACCTTCAGGTCTTTTAAACTGTCAAAGCTCGCATGCTGTGTGCAGTCCAATTGATGCGTGAACAGCGCTGCGATATTCCCGTTGCCAAAGACACCCACAGGTAGGCTGATCGAGTGAATCACCAAGCAATCAATCTCAACCCCCTCAGGGCGTTGATTGAAGTGAGGAGAGGGGGCGTGGGCCACTCCAGAGAACCAACCGTTATTGAGACAATGCATGAAGCCCCCTTATCCAGATCTCATCAAAAGGTGCCTCAACAGAGATCAGCTCCCCTGATGAGGTATGAAATTTTAAATGCTGAGCGTGTAAAAACATGCGAGGGATCTCTCTGTTGAACTGGGTTGGGAGCGGCTTGATCTGGCTATAGCGGGGATCTCCCACAATGGGGCAGCCTATGGCTGCGCTATGCACCCGAATTTGGTGTGTGCGTCCGGTTTTGAGATGGGCTGAGAGGAGTGTGGTCTGGGGAAAGCTTTTTAAGATTTCAAAAGTCGTGCACGCATATTTCCCTTTGATTTTATCGACACGCACCACATGGCCATGGAGTGACTCGCTTTTATAGAGCGGCAGCTCAACTTTGTGAACAGCCTTGGGCCATCTGCCCATCACCAAGAGATGATAGGTCTTACGAACCCCTTCTGGGGTTTTCAAGCAGTCTTGAAAGTGCAATAACGCCTGACGCTTTTTCGCAATGACGATACAGCCCGAAGTTTCTTTGTCAATGCGATGGGCCAACTCCCAGTGTTGAGATTTCTCGAAAATCAAACGCACCGACTCAATCAACCCTTGAGATTGATCGGTTCCGCCATGCACAGCAAGCCCGGCAGGCTTATTCAAAATCAGATACTCGCTCGATTCAAACAAAACCGCTTGTTTCAAATGCTGCGATAACCCTTCTGAGACAGAGGTCATGGCTTGCTTTTCAGGTTCAATCACCACAGGCATCGAAATTTTATCACCGATTTCCAGGCGTAACTCCGGCTTAGCTTTACGGCCATTCACTCGGATCCTACCTGTTCGCATCAAGCGATAGAGCAAGCTTTTAGGGACTTTGCGATGCTCTCGCATCAAGAAATTATCCAAACGCTGACCGTCATGGTGTTCGAGGACGGGGTATTCGTGATATTCTCCCTTCATCCTTTCAAAACCACATTTGCAATACGCCCAGGCACATAGACCAGTTTGACCCAGGTTTTGCCCTCTAAATGGATTTTAATTTTTTCATTATTTTGAATAATTTCCGTGATCTGATCAGCGGTTGCATCCACTGGGAGGGTGATCAGCCCTCGCATTTTACCATTGATCTGAACGGAGATTTCGATCTCATCTTGCGTGAGCGCTGCAGGGTCTGGCAGAGGCCAGGGGGCATTGAGGATATCACTCATGGGATGGATGGCGTGCCAGAGGGCATGTGTGATATGCGGAGTGAGGGGGTTTAAAACCCTCAGTAGAATCGTGATACCCTCATGATGCAGCGCTGCGTGAGCAGGGTCTAAAGGGGTCGCAGTCAAGGTATTGAAGAACTTCATGGCGCCTGAGACCACCGTATTAAACTGAAGTCGATGCATATCCTGTGTGATTTGTTTTAAGATTTGATGAAGTGTGCGTCGTATTTCTTGCTGTGCCTCTGTTGTCATCGAGGGTGCAAGCGCAGGGCGGGGGAGTGACTTGACTTTCTCGGCATAAACCCATAGTTTTTTTAAAAATCGATGTGCACCTTCCACGCCGCCTTCAGACCATTCCAAGGATTGTTCCGGAGGTGCAGCGAAAAGTGAGAAGAGTCTGACTGTATCCGCGCCGTATTTTTCAATGAGATGATCAGGATCAATCACATTCCCTTTGGATTTTGACATCTTGCTGCCGTCTTTTAAGACCATCCCTTGCGTTAAAAGATTAAGAAAAGGCTCATTGGATTTCAGCAACCCTAGATCTCGCAAGGCTTTATGAACAAATCGAGCATAGAGCAGATGCATGATGGAATGCTCAACACCTCCGATGTATTGGTCGACAGGCGCCCAGTAGTTTGTCTCGTCTGTCAGCATGGTGGTAGGGGCATGGGGGCAGGCAAAGCGGGCGTAATACCAGGAGGATTCCATAAAGGTATCAAACGTGTCTGTTTCGCGTCGTGCTGGTTGATGGCATTGAGGACAGGGAACATGTGGGAACGTCGGGTGTCGTGCTAAGGGCGAACCGCTGCCTTCGATTTCGATTTCATCCGGCAAGCAGACGGGAAGATCTGCTTCTGGCACAGGAACTTGGCCACAGGTTTCACAATGAATAATAGGAATAGGGGCTCCCCAATAGCGTTGGCGGGAGATGCCCCAGTCTCTCAGGCGATACTGGACAGCCTCTTCGGCCACGCCCATCGCCATCAGATGCGCAGAGATTTGGGTTTTCGCAGTGAGGTTGTCCAGCCCTGTAAATGCCCCAGAGTTTATCAAGGTGCCCTCGTCCACATAGGCTTCATAATGTTTTGCCTGATCAGATTGGACTACGGTTTTGAGTGGCAACTGGTATTGGATGGCAAACTCGAAGTCACGTTGGTCATGCGCGGGTACGCCCATCACAGCGCCTGTGCCGTAGTCCATCAATACGAAATTTGCAATCCAGATAGGTAGTGCTTCTAAGGTAATCGGATGGATCGCTTGATAGGGGGTTAGCACGCCTCGTTTTTCTTGAACAGCCATCGCCGCTTCCATGGTGCTGCCTTGGTTGCACTTGTCGACGAATTTGCGAATTTTGATGCTTTGTTCTGCTAACCTCAGTGCAATCGGATGTTTGGGAGAAATAGCGAGATAAGTCACGCCAAATAAGGTATCAGGGCGGGTTGTAAAAATCTGTAAAGTGTCAGGCTCCTCTTCAATGGCAAAGCGCACTGTGATGCCCGTGGATTTCCCGATCCAGTTTTTTTGCATGGTTTTGACCTGTTCTGGCCAGCCGGGGAGGGTGTCTAGCCCTTCAAGCAGCTCTTCTGTGTAATCCGTGATTTTCAAAAACCATTGCGAAATTTCACGGCGTTCTACATAGACCCCTGAGCGCCACCCGCGGCCTTCAATGACTTGCTCATTGGCCAACACCGTTCGATCGACAGGATCCCAGTTCACCATGGAGTTTTTCTTATAAGCGAGGCCTTTTTTAAATAACTGCAAAAAGAACCACTGCTCCCAGCGAAAATAGTCTGGCAAGCAGGTTTTAATCTCGCGCGACCAGTCATATGAAAACCCCAGCTGCTTGAGTTGCTCGGTCATTTGAGCAATGTTTTGCAGTGTCCAGTCTTTCGGAGGAACACCTTGTTTCATCGCAGCATTTTCAGCGGGAAGCCCAAATGCATCCCAACCAATGGGGTGCAAGACGTTTTTACCCTGCATGCGTTGGAATCTCGCCACGCAATCTCCCAGCGTATAGTTACGCACATGGCCCATATGCAGCTTACCACTGGGATAGGGGAACATGCTGAGGCAATAGAATTTCTCGCGCGCATCCGGCACGGCTTTAAAAGCTTGTGTCTCTTCCCAATGTTTCTGGGCGTTTTTTTCAATGTTAGCTGGGTTATAAATAGGGGTTGTCATCGCGCAAATCTCTTATTTGAAGTTGATAGGTTATGAGTTTATGAATTTATGAATTTATGAATGATTGGAGTTGATGAATGATCTGATCTGATGAGATCAGATCAGGGGTCTCAGACCCTCTGGCTTTGTATTCTACCTGTTGTGTTGCCAGCAGGCGATCGCTGATGACGATCCGATGGGGAATGCCAATCAGATCCATCTCCGCAAACATCACGCCTGGGCGCTCATCACGGTCATCTAATAGTACCTCAATGCCTTGATGCTTCAGGGTTTCATAGAGCTGATCTGCTTGAGCTTTGACAGCCTCAGACTTGTGATATCCGATAGGAACCACAACCACGGCGAAAGGGGCCATCTCACGGGGCCACAAGATCCCCTGCGCATCATGGTGCTGTTCTACCGCTGCGGCGATGACCCTTCCTACGCCCAAGCCATAACAACCCATGATGCAAGGCATTGATGTGCCCGTTTCATCAAGAACACAGGCATTCATTTTGGTAGAATACTCTGTTCCTAGTTGGAAAATATGGCCTACTTCAATCCCTCGGGCAGAGACTAAAGTGCCCTTGCCATCAGGGCTGAGATCCCCTTCAACGACATTTCTGACATCATGTATTTGATAGGTGGACACATCGCGATCCCAGTTGGCTCCTTGAAAGTGAAAGCCATCTTGATTGGCTCCGCAAACAAAATCAGAGAGAACCGCAGCCTCTCGATCAACGATAATCGGGATATTCTCAATCCCCACAGGGCCTAAAGAGCCTGGATGAGCTTTAAAAATCTTAACAATCTCAGCTTCATGGGCAAATGTAAATTCTGGGCCAATGGCCGGAATTTTCCCTACTTTGACTTCATTGAGCTGATGATCTCCACGCAAAATCAGAATAAAAAATTGGTTCTTGAGAGTGCGAATCACCAGGGTTTTCACAGCGTTTTGAGGAGAAATTTGATGATGCTTCTCCAGATCTCCCAAGGTTGTAGCCTTGGGTGTTGCAAAGCGTATGAGGTTTTTTTGCGGGGGCTTTCTCAGGGAGAGATCAGGTGCTTGAGCACTGGCTTGTTCGATATTGGCAGCGTAGTGGCTTTGATTGCTGTAAAATATCAAATCCTCCCCAGCGTCCGCCAGCACTTGAAACTCATGGGTGATATTGCCTCCGATCGCACCTGGATCTGCCTCAACGGCCCGAACGTCCAAGCCCAATCGTTTGAAAATCGCGAGATACGCTTGATGCATAGCATCATAAGTTTTCTGTAAGCATTTAATAGAGGTGTGAAAGGAGTACGCATCTTTCATGATAAACTCACGCCCACGCATCATACCAAAGCGCGGACGGGTTTCATCACGAAATTTGGTTTGGATCTGATAAAGATTGAGAGGCAGCTGCTTGTAGCTGTGCAAGAGCTTGCGTGCGGTGTCGACAAACGTTTCTTCATGGGTGGGCCCAAAGCAAAACTCACGCTGATGGCGATCTTTGATGCGTAAGAGCTCACCCCCGTATTTCTGCCAGCGATGGGACTCCTCCCAAAGCTCGGCGGGCACCAGATGCGGCATCAGGGTTTCGACGGCACCGGTTTTATCCATTTCCTCGCGGATGATATGCTCAACGCGCTTTAAAACCCGCAATCCAGTAGGCAGCCAGGTGTAAATCCCTGCCGCAACCTTGCGAATCAATCCCGCGCGGATCATCAGC
This sequence comes from Thiotrichales bacterium, assembly GCA_023266165.1. GTDB lineage: Bacteria > Pseudomonadota > Gammaproteobacteria > Francisellales > CACEW01 > JAHFRR01. Next base: position 419 of record JAHFRR010000015.1, on the reverse strand, counting down.
TGATGGCTGATAAGCTCTGCATCACTGGGGCTCTCTTTTTCCGTGGCCAGTAAGTAATTGCGTGTTCTCATGAGGGCAGTCCTTCCAGGTTTTCAAATGCGTTGGGGTATTGTACTTTGCTTTGGCGTGGTGTCAAATTAAATTTGGGGAAGAGAGGCCCGCTATGAACATATTTTTAAGAATTTTTATAATCAATCGTAGTACAGTATTCACAAATTTAATGCTACTGCGTTTCTCAGTTGTTCGTCACTTTTCAACGCCCTCGCTGCACTCCGAATTTACGGTTCCTTGACATCCAGGTCAAATGCAACGTTGACCTGTGCTGAAGCCGTTGCCAATTGAGCGGCATGGAAAGGAAGCGCATCTGTTCGAGGAGGGGATCCCCCAGCAACCATGGCAGCAGCGCTTGTGCCTGCACT
>JAHFRR010000104.1 GCA_023266165.1 Thiotrichales bacterium | reverse complement strand
CTCTAACTGCTCATTCAGTTGATCTCCTCTAGCCTGAGCAGCATCGCGTTCTTTTTGACATGTCGCCACCAAAGCGTTGGCCACATTAAGTTTTTTCTGAAGATTGATAGTACTCTCAGCCTTTACAGCACTGGCTTTCAACGCTTCTAACTGCCCCTCAAGAATCAAAATTTGCGCATTAAGCAGAGGCACTTGTGCATAGGCATGATCCATCATACTGTAATAAGGCCCTGTCTCTTCGATCGCTTTTACATGGCTTTCAAACACTGAGCCATGGCGCTTGAGCATTGCCACACAGATGGCTTTAAACGCCTCGCTCGAAAACTTGCATACCTCCAAAAAAGATATATTCTGCTGTTGCCAGAAACCCCATGACTGTTGAACAACAAGCTCTTCTCCGATACAACCCAGCCCTGCAAAAATCGAAATCTGAGGCAATCCCCAGCGAGCAGAGTCAACAAGTGCTCCCTGCTTATTAAAAATTTGTACGCACCACTCTCCAGGTTTATCAGCCAGCATCGCATTCACGCTGAAAACACCCACTTTGTCATGTATCAGTAAGGGCATCACGTAGCTTTCAATATCTGCTGCAATGGGATAATCCTCTTTCGGCAGCACCCCATAATATCGTTTTAGCAAAAAATACATCGGAAGCTTACATCCATCCCCTAACATCACTGCCTGATAAGGCAAATCCCTTAAAGCACCTGGTTGCCCCGAGTTTAAAATATATTGAACACGTACCATAATAGCATTGATGAGCTGCTCTTTAGACCCCGGGTGAAATAAATCAAGAAATCCCAGCTCTGGGATAGAAATCGTATAATCAGGGTTCGTGAACACCTCTCGCATACGCATGCAAGTACCGCTTCGCTGAGCTCGCGCCATGTCTACAGTATGCCATCTATTCCAGTCATCAGCACTCAGCGTCCAACCACCTGCTCCTTCTATTCCTGCTACTTTTTCGACAAAGTGAACGAAAAGATGCGTTAAAAAAGGAGTGATGATATTGGGACAACTTTCACCATGCGTGCTTCGCAGATCAAATCGATAGTAATACAGCGGGGCGTCTGGCACTTGTGATGCTTTGGCAGATTGATTTAATAACTCAATGAGCTCATCATGAGAGAACAAAATGTTAATATCGACAAGGTGAATCGCAGGCTGAGCACTTGTGGCATCAGATTTGGTTTCATCAGGTCCTGTCGAGTGGTGTAAGGCTGTATTTTGATGGGGATTTTTATTTTTTTTATTCTGATTCTTGTCGGCCTTCTTTTTTCCGCCCATCACATGACTCCATTTAACATTTCCCTCAATCGGCTGCGCGTGCGTTGAAACTCAAAAGCCAGGCGCGAGCCGACAATCAAGCGCCGCACAGCACCCCCATTCTTGCCATCTAATTGTGGCACATGAGAAAATAAAATGATAGTATATTGTGAAGAAATTTCCAGATAATCATAGTGACATGGCTCCCTCTCCCCTTGCATTCGATGCTTAGGGAGAAGGATCAACCTTTGCACGAGACCTTCTTCCACAACAACGAAAAGGGGCTGCAACACAGCTCCAGCTCCCCAACGCTCGCCCTAACATCGACAGACCAGGCATGCAGGCTGCAAAAGCATAGAGACCAGAGGTTACTGTTCGAATCAAGCTAGCTCCAGGTACCTGACCAAACACTTGACCGGAGGCTTTAGATGCAGCACCCATCACCCCCAACATAGCCGTGCTAGCCACAGGTAACGCAGCGAGGGTATATCGATCTGAGGGATCTATGACTGTTCCATCCTCTTGTATGTATCCACCCCCTGTCAGTTGCCTCACACCGTGTGAAACAATCCATAAGGAGAGTGGCGCAATGCCTAAAGAACCAAAACCTGCCCCTACCCATGATAAAATTTTTGCTGCGCCTTCCGGTGCAGCACACTGATGGAGTAATGCATAACACGCGTCAAAAATCGTATCGCTCGAGATCACAGCAAATCCAACACCAATACAGACAGTCAGGCACAATCTCAGCTTTTTAGCGATATCGCCTTCATCAGATGCCTGATTCCAGTTTTCTTTAATTTCTCTCAAACGGCCGCGGAGCTTAGAAGCACCCTCCAAGCAACTCAGCCATCGACCCACAAATAAAAACAACCCAATACTATTGGCGAGTTCAGGTGTCGCTCCTGAAAAGAGTTCAACCCCCAGCTTACCTGCCGTATAATAGCTGCTGGCAGCGAGCGGTGTACACAGAACTGCCAGGACTTCTTCAGGATGCCGAGGATGGATATCCAAGTGCTGCAAGGTTTTAAAAAAAAACATCCCATAACAAACACTCGATACAGCAGCCACCCCTTTGATAACCGCCTCACCTTCATCAGCCAACCCTAAAAAAGCCCTCAAGCTCTCACCGCCTAAGACGGCAAGAGGAAAATAGGCTGCCATCGTCAACACAGTTGCGACCCCCTTCGAGGCCTGGATCAGGAGCGCATGTTTTTGCACTGGAGGCTGCACACTGATACTGATCACCCTATCATCTCCCTCAATCGACTGCACGTGCGTTGAAACTCAAAAGCCAGGCGCGAGCCGGTATACAACTGATCCAGCTCTACTTGACTTGTCAAAACCAAGTGCGTCTGATGATCGTAGAGAATATCCACCCAGGCAATCAAGCGCCGCACGGCATCCTCATCCTTGTCATCCAATTGTGGCACATGAGAAAATAAAATGATAGTATATTGTGAAGAAATTTCCAGATAATCATAGTGGCATCGAGCGCTTTGACAAATGGCTTCAAAGTCAAACCAAATCATCGATCCAGCAACTCCCAACGCGTGAATCGGACGATGCTGAATGATAATGTCTTGAGGGCTCGGGAGCACGCCTCCTGACAGTTTGAGAAAATACTGTCTTAACCAGGTCTGCGTTTGTGGGGTGTCCAGCTGGTGATGTGCCTGCCCTGCCGTGAGATGATGCCTGTAGTCAATACCCGCATCGATGTTGACAACTTCTGTAAACTTTTTCAATAACGCAATGGCAGGTAAGAATCGGCTTCTTTGGATACCGTTTCGATATAAATCATCAGGAGGGGTGTTCGATGTCGTAACCAGCACGATCCCCTCAGAAAACAAGGCCTCTAATAAATTTGCAAGAATCAAGGCATCTGCGATGTCTATCACAACAAACTCATCAAAGCAGAGCACCTGAAAGCGCTTGGCAAAAGACTTCGCCAAACGTTTCAGCGGGTTCTTATGGCCCTGAAGCACGCTCAATTGCTCATGGATCTCTTGCATAAACGCATAAAAGTGTACCCGATATTTTTGAGTCATGGGGAGCGCATCAAAAAAAAGATCCATCAGATAGGTTTTTCCACGCCCCACCCCACCCCAAAGATATAAACCTCTGGGCGTTGGAAAAAATAATTGTCGAAATAATTTTTGAGGCAGCGCCTGATAGAGCTGCTGCAGCTTGATCATAGCATTTGCTTGTGAGGCATCTGGCAGTAAGCGCCCCGAGCTTAAATCGGCTTGATAACGCGTCCAAGGATCTTGATGATCAGCCATCAAAAGAGACCGTCGTGAGAAACTGGACGAGCACTTCTTTGGGTAGCCTAAAGGTCATCGGATGCGCGCCACCAATATGCAGCAACAACATCTCCCCGGCTTTTTCCATTTTTTGAATACGCTTCTCACGCGTTCTGACAGAAGGCTTCCCTGTTTTTTGGGCCTGATGTTTTTTACGAATCTCACCAATCGTCACCCGATAAGATCCTGACAGCTGGTTTTTGCGGATGCGATCGACCACATCCCCCATCAACTCAGGCGCTTCGTCGGCCAGCATACGCAGCTCGTGCAAGGTTCTCCAGTCTTCAATCAACTGCTCATTCACCAGATCTTTCACGATTTGGGGTGCCGCATACAACCCTAAGCGCATAGAAACCCACGCGCTATCGCGCCCCAACTCCTTAGCAATCTCTTGCTTGGGGATCCCCAGATCGCTGACCAGATGCGCAATCGCAGTGGCCTCTTCCACAGGGGAGACATCCTCACGCTGATCGTTCTCGAGCAGCTGAAGCAGTAAAATATTGACTTCACTGCCTTCTCGCAAAATACAGGGAATGCTGTGCAAGCCTGCCTGCTTGGCCGCATGAAATCGACGTTCACCCGCAATAATTTGATGACAGCCATTCTGGCTCTCACGGGTCACAATAATCGGCTGGATCACCCCATGCAGCTTGATGCTCTCTGCCAAACCCTCCAAATTCAAAAAAGTCTTGCGAGGTTGATGGGGGTCAGGGCGAATCTGAGTGAGCAGCAGCTCTTTATAATCTCCTGTTCGCATCGCCTCTGCATTGATGGCATTGAGCTTGAGGCTTAAGAGCTCATGGCGCTTGAGATCTGCTGGGTCAGATTCGCCTTCCCCCATCAGCTCTCCAATGCGTTTACGTCCAAACAATGACATGCGCTTTGACATTTTCATACCCCGTCTTAAGTTATTTTTTATTGCTCATTATTTTTAAAAAAACTCACCACTTCTTTGGCAAACTTGCGCACTTCAATATGGGGATTGCTCTCAGGGGCATAGTCGCCAATATACAGCCCTTCTGTTTCCGCCTCAACAAACTTAACGCTTTGCGGAATGCAAGCTTGAAACAAATGCCCATCTTCTTCTAAGACATTCAACAAGCTTTTAGTCATCGTCGTGTTTTTAGTGATTCTATTGGCCAGGAGTCTGTACGGCCGACCTGCGGTTAACGCCAACTCTTTGGCTTCCATCAAACCCGACAAGTCCATGCCGCTGGGCGCTGCAGGCACCACCACAAGATCTGCCAACAACGCCGCTTTGAGCGCTGCGGTCTGGAAATTAGGGGGCGTGTCAATAATGACAAAATCATAGGTCTTTTTGAGCTCTGCAATCTGCTCTCTCGCGTTTTTCTCATCGATCTGTTGCGCCAGATCCGCCATCTTGGGGTTCTTGATCGCCCACGACCACGCATCCGGCTTGTCCTTGTCCATATCCGCAATCACCACGCGATACCCCAACTCCCGCAAGCCTCCCGCAAGATTCACCGCGGTGGTCGTCTTCCCAGACCCTCCTTTTTGCTGCAGCAATGCAATGGCCTTTGCAAATGGCATACCTCTCTCCT
>JAHFRR010000103.1 GCA_023266165.1 Thiotrichales bacterium | reverse complement strand
GAAATGAAAAATCTTGCTGAATATCGACTTTCACACACGCGCGGTCTTCTTCATTGTCAAACACGTAGGCGTCTATGGCCTTCTGAACAGCCGCACGCGCTGAGAGCAGAGGGGTGTCCGCCTCTTTGCCCAAGGTGAATTGATCGACGAAAGCGCACACGTGATCAATCCGCGCAAAGATCATCTCAAGACACTGCGTCATATTGGGCACGGTAGAATTACGCACCAGCCCCACCCGCGAGGCGTTGTGGTCTTTTTGCAGGAGTAGCCCATGCTTCACCGCCACTTCATAGGCCTGACTTAACACGGGCATTGAGTCCCGCAAGCTATCAATGGCCACACGCATCGCCCCCAAAGGGCTTCTGAGATCATGGGTAAACCCGTGCATCAATCGAGACCAGTCTCTGGACTCTGGCACACTCAAGCAAGGCCCCCCATGACACTGATTTGAATTTATTTGTCCCATATCGGCCTCCGTTCAATCAACCCCTATTACTGGCCATTCTAAAGCAATCTCAAAAGACGTCAATCTCGAGCGCTCTGTTTGGGAGATCTGATTGAAAAGCCTCGCCAATGAATCCTAATGCCCTTGGCTTGCAATCGCCTCATACGCTTCTAACGTGAGTAGACTCTCCAACTCTTGAGGATGACTGATTGCAATCTTCATCAGCCAGCCTTTGCCATACGGGTCTTGGTTCACGCCTTCGGGCGCGTTGACTAAAGCGGTGTTGACCTCAATGACTTTACCCGAAAGCGGCGCGTAGATATCCGCAGCGGCTTTCACAGACTCGACAACAGCAACCTCAGCACCTTGCTTCACCTGAGTACCCACGGTAGGCAATTCGATATACACGATATCTCCCAGCGCTTCTTGGGCATGATCGGTGATGCCAATCATTGCTTCAGACCCCTGAAGACCTGCCCATTCATGGGAAGAGGTATACTTCAGAACGCTCAAATTTATTTTACTCATGATGACAAGATCTCCTCAACAACACGTGTCGCTCGTCCCTTACGAACAAAAGCGCCGTCTACTTTGACCAATTCACACTGACGTCCACGGATGTCCACCGTGAGCGCCCCCTCACCCGTTGCGATACGGGCAAATCCAATGGCATATCCCAGAGTGGGTGAGAAGCTCCCGCTTGTCATCACACCTGAGGGTATCCCATTTAATAACACTGTCTGATCATGGCGCAACACACCACGCTCTTTCATCAAGACGCAGATCAATTGAGTTTTGACCCCCTCCTGTTTCTGTTTGACCAACGCCGCTTTCCCGATAAAATCTCGGTGCGCATCGACGACCACTGTCCAGTGCAATCGTGATGTCCACGGCGTTTCAGACTCCGTCATGTCCTGACCATAGAGGTTTAAACCTGCCTCCAATCTGAGGGTATCGCGCGCGCCCAGACCAATCGGACGAATCCCCTGTGAAAGGCAATGATCCCACAAAGCAATCGCCTCTTGCCTCGGGAGCGCAATCTCTACACCCAGCTCCCCGGTATAGCCTGTCGTTGCAACCATCCACTCGCCCACACACCCGACTTCAAAAGGCTTTAAAGATAACATCATAGCAGCTAACGCTTCATTGTTAAGGCACGCGATGGCCTCTGGCCCCTGAATGGCCAGAATACATAAATCAGGCCGAGGTTTTAAGACCACCCCTGAGAATTGCTGAGCTTGCTGCTGGATCCAACGCAAATCTTTTTCAGCACACCCCGCGTTTAAGACCACTCTAAAATCCGTCTCTGTCAGGCGATACGCAATCAAATCATCAATAATTCCGCCCTCAGCATTGAGCATGCAGGTATACATGGCTTTGCCTGGTTTGACTTTTTGAATGTCATTGGCCAGAAGATAAGATAAAAACGCCACTGCACCCGCACCTGAGATCTCGAGCACCTGCATATGGGACACATCAAAAACCCCGGCTTTTTGTCGAACCGCGTGATGCTCTTCAATCTGAGAGCCATAGTGAATCGGCATCTGCCATCCTGCAAAGTCGGCAAATTTTGGATTCAAACGCTGATGTGCATCGAATAAAGCAGTTTTCTTCACAAACAAGACCTCTTCAAAATGGACATAAAAACTCTGGTGTCCCGGAAGGGAGTCGAACCCCTGACCTGCCCCTTAGGAGGGGGCTGCTCTATCCATCTGAGCTACCGGAACCGTGCGAAAAGGATTTTAGCACATCGTCTTTTTAAATTCTATCAGCGGGCGTCGAAGCGAGCCTCTATACTATGACGTGCCAATGTCTCTAGCTCCGCATGCGTTAAAGCCAATGCTTTTGCCAGCGCCCAATAATTTTGATTGAGATAACCCCCAAAATACGCAGGATCATCCGAGTTGATCGTCACTTTTACGCCCTGGTTCATCAGGTCTCGCGCAGGATGGTTTTTTAAATCTGGAACCACGTTGAGGGCTTTATTGGAAAGCGGGCACATCGTCAAGGGAATTTGATCTTTCACAATGCGCTGGATCAACACGGGATCCGTATGAATCGCATTGCCATGATCAATTCTCTCTACACCCAGTATATCCAGCGCCTCCCAGACATAGCTGGCAGGACCTTCTTCACCCGCATGCGCCACCAATCTGAGCTTTTCGGTGCGAGCCAAAGCAAACAGCTCTTTGAACTGACGGGGAGGATGGCCTAACTCAGAAGAGTCCAGACCAATCCCTATAAACTGATCTCGATAGGGCATCAGCTGCTCGAAAGCCTCCAGCGCTTCTTTTTGACTTAAATGCCGTAAGAAACACACGATGATACTCACCGTCATGCCATACGCTTGCTGGGCCTGTTGGATGGCTTGATCAATACCCTTGAACACACTCGATAAACTCACCCCGCGACTGAGATGCGCCTGAGGATCCAAAAAGAGCTCAACATGCTGGACATGATCTTGATGGGCTTTTTTCAAATACCCCTGGGCCAGCTCATAATAATCTTGCTCCTGCAATAAAACCGACATCCCCTGATAATACAAATCTAAAAACGCTTGTAAATGAGAAAATCGATAGGCTTTGTGAATATCACTCACGGTCTGATAGGGTAACTGGATTTTATTGCGTTTGGCCAATGCAAACAGCATCTCAGGCTCCAAGCTGCCTTCTAAGTGCATATGCAGCTCAGCTTTGGGAAGTTCTTGAATCTTCTGAAGTGTTGGGTGGACGTTGTCTGTTTTCATGATCATTTATCTCCATAAAGCCCCAATAGGTACTGCAAAAAGAGTGTCTTGATAAGTCACAGGGTGGTCGCCGTCATATAAAAGAATGCCCATTGAAAAAGCTGCGCCACTGGCTGCCTTAAGCCGCTCAAGCCCCGCAAAATCTTTTGTCCCAACGGTTGCAGAAGCTTTCACTTCGATGCCTATCACAGCGCCTGCAAGCGTCTCCAAGACGATGTCGACTTCGCATTGATCCTCATCTCGATAATGATAAAACGAAATGGGTTCCTCTAAAAATGATGCCAGTCGTTTTAACTCACAGAACACATAGCTTTCTAATAAGACACCTAGCCCTTGAGGCTCTTTCTCCAAGCGAGCCTGCGTGATTCTTCTGACAGCACACAGCAATCCGGTGTCAACGATATGCATTTTGGGGGATTTAGTCAGGCGCTTGCCCTCATTGCTGTGCCAGGCGGGCAGAGTTTCAAATAAAAATAACTGGGCCAGGAGTTCGAGATATCGAACAGCCGTTTGTCGAGCGAGCCCTACTTTACCTGCAAGCTCCGTGTATTGCGTCAGGCAACTGACTTGCCCTGCAAGGGCTCTGATAAATTTTGGCATTTCGTGTAAATACGCGATCTGTCCCAAATCACGTACATCTCTTTGAACGATATGATTGAGATACTGAAGATGCCATGCAAAACGCCGAGACTCTAATTCTCGCGATAAGGGCTCCGGAAACCCTCCTTTTAAAATGGCTTCTATGAGCTTGGATCGCACACGCGTTTCCTGTGTGTGAGGCACCTTTCCTGCCAACAAATCCCCTAAAAAAGTACTGGGAACACCCCGGATCTCACACTGTGCTAAGGGGAGCAGAGGCACAACCTCCATGCGCCCTGTCAAAGCATCCGCAAGCTCAGGAATCATGAGCGCTTGCGCAGATCCTGTCAATAAAAAGCGACCCGGTTCGCGACGTTCATCTACCGCTTGCTTGATACCCAGAAACAACTCCGGAGCCCGTTGCACCTCATCGATGACGACAGGAGTCTCTGAAAAACTTCGCACGAATCCAATAGGATCTTGCTTTGCAAAATTCAGCTGAACCTGATCATCCAAGGTTACGTAGCGCCAAGGTCTCCCCACTTTTGAGACAATTGACTGAGCCAGCGTTGTCTTACCTCCTTGGCGTGGCCCTGCAATAACGACAACCGGAGTATCGGACAGGGCACTTTCAACTTTCTGCTGAACATAGCGTGTGTACATCAAAAAAATTCTCATTTTCTATGGTTTGAACGTCAGTATAGCATCCTAAAAACGTCCATACAAGATCCGGCAAACGTCCACGAGAGCTCCGGAAAACGTCCATGGATCCAACGATTAATGGCAGAACACACTCAATAAACTGATCAAAACTAATAAAACCGTCAAGATCCAGAACCTTGAAACCACACGGGTTTCAGGCCATCCTTTCAATTCAAAGTGATGATGGATGGGGGCCATTTTGAAAATTCGCTTGCGACGCAATTTATACGACCCTACTTGCAACATCACTGAGAGGGTTTCCATCACAAAAATTCCTCCCATGAAGATCATCAAGACCTCCACACGCAGCATCATAGCGATCAAGCCAAACAACGCACCGATGGGCAACGAACCTACATCGCCCATAAAGACCTGCGCAGGAAAGGCGTTGAACCACAAAAACCCTAATCCAGCCCCCGCAAGACTCGCTGCAATCACACTGACATCTGCAGCATGCGCGTTATAGATCAAAGCAAATTGTGATGCACTCCCATCAGCACTCAGATAGGCCAACAGAGATAAAGCCAACGCCACGGTGATGCTGGGCAAAATGGCCAGGCCATCGAGACCATCCGTGAGATTCACCGCGTTACTGAACCCTGAAATCATCAAATACCCTATCAAGATCATCCCCAATCCCAGATGCAAAAACACATGCGGAAACCATGGCAACATCAAGACTTGCTGGCTTT